>JABDRC010000216.1 GCA_013041945.1 Halobacteria archaeon | reverse complement strand
CCGCTGGCCCCCGCCCTGATGTATAACGACGCCCGCGCCACGGCCGCGGCCGCGAGGATCGCGGCGCTTGCACCCGCCGGCAGCGCTGCCGGCGGCGCCAGCGCCAGCCTGGCAAAACTGTTGTGGCTGCTGGAGACACCGGCCGCCAAACAGGCTGCCTTTGCACTGCACCAGGCGGACTGGCTGCTGGCCCGGCTGTCCGGGCGCTACGGTTGCAGCGACGAGAACAACGCACTCAAGCTGGGTTATGACCCGGTGCAGCGCTGCTGGCCCGACTGGCTGCAGCGCCTGCCCGTGCCCGAGTCACTGCTGCCCGACGTTCTGCCGCCCGGCAGGACCATCGGACGGGTAACGGCAGAGGCCTGCCGGCGCTGGGGCTTCAGCACGCAGACGCGCGTGGTCAGTGGCACCACCGACAGTACCGCGAGTTTTATTGCCACCGGTGCCGGCCGCGGTGATGGCGTTACCGCACTTGGCAGCACCCTGGTGCTGAAGGTGTGCACCGACCGGCCGGTGTTTGCCCCCGGACTGGGTGTCTACAGCCACCGCCTGGGCGACGACTGGCTGGTCGGCGGGGCCTCCAACACGGGCGGCGCGGTGTTACAGCAGTTCTTCAGCGAGGCGGAGATCGCACGCTACACGCAACAGCTGCAGCCACAGCGGCCGACCGGGCTGGATTACTATCCGCTGCCGGCGCCCGGCGAGCGCTTTCCGGTCAATGACCCGCAGCTGGCGCCGCGACTGGCGCCCCGCCCCCATGATGACGCCCGCTTCTTTCAGGCCATCCTCGAGGGCATCACGGCCATCGAGGCACACGGCTACCGCGTCCTCGCGGACCTCGGCGCCCCGTCACCGGCACGCGTCCTCACCACCGGTGGCGGCGCCGTCAACGCGGGCTGGCAGGCCCTGCGCGAACAGGCGCTGGGTGTCCCGGTCATCGCCGCAGAACACCAGCAGGCCGCCTACGGTGCAGCGCTGCTGGCGCTGCGCAGTGAGCCTGTATCGAGTTAACGAATTATAAAAAACCACCTTGCGCAAAGAAAACAAAAAAACGCCACAGAGTACACAGAGAAAAATAACCTGGAAACAAATCCTCTTTGTCATCCCCGCGAAGGCGGGGATCCAGCCCACGCAAAGGCACCTTTTCTTCAATAATGCATAACAGCTAATACATCAACCGGTGTCGCATGGATTTAACGACAACAGTAAATTACAGGCTGGATCCCCGCCTTCGCGGGGATGACAAATGGTTTCTCTGTGTTCTCTGTGTTCTCTGTGGTGTATTTAGTTCTTGTTAGGAAATTGGTGAAATCGCCAACAAACAACCTTTACCCTTCCCCTGTTTACTGCTATTTACCGAATCATTTTCCGATGCATGGACTGGATCCCCGCCGGAGCCTGTCCCCGTGGAGACGGGGGCGGGGATGACGAGGAACTTATTCATGTTATTTTCTCTGTGCACTCTGTGCACTCTGTGGCGTTTTTTTATGTGTTCTTTGCGCCCTGGCGGCTTGGCGCGAGGTATGATCAGCTAATACGATCCATCGCTGCAGCGTAAGAATTCTTTTATATGTCAAATCAACATTCCGGCTTTCACTATTTATTCGAAGGCTTCCGCCTCGTCCGCCAGCCCGGGCTGCGCCGCTATGTTGCGGTCCCGCTGCTGGTCAGTACGTTGGTCTTCGGCGGCGCACTGTTCGGACTGGCCTACTGGCTGGACATCCTGATTGATTCACTGCTGATGAAAATGCCGGACTGGCTGGACTGGTTGCGCTTCCTGGTCTGGCCCCTGTTCGCACTGGCCGGTGTGCTGATCGTGTTCTACAGCTTCTCGATACTCACCAACCTGGTCGCCGCACCGTTCAATGGCATGCTGGCGGAAGCGGTGGAACAGCACCTCACCGGCCAGCCGATCGACACCGGCGGCTGGCAGGCCCTGCTGAAGGATGTACTGCCCAGCCTGTGGTCGGAACTGCGCAAGCTGCTTTACTTCATACTGCGCGCCATCCCGCTGGGACTCCTGTTCCTGATACCCGGCATCAACCTGGCCGCACCGGTGATCTGGGTACTGTTCAGCGCCTGGATGCTGGCGATCGAATATGCCGATTACCCCATGGCCAACCACCGCCTGCTGTTCCCGGCACAGCGCAAATTGCTGCGCGGGCGGCGCATGCTGTCGTGGGGATTCGGCGGCGGCACCCTCTTGATGACCATGGTCCCGCTGCTGAACTTCCTCGCCATGCCGGTGGCCGTCGCCGGCGCCACGGCCATGTGGCTGGGCGAATTCAAAGCCCGCGCAGATATTCCGCCAGCCGGCTGACACCCGTCTCGAGGTTTTCCTGCGAGGTGGTATAGGCAAACCGTACATGTTGTGCCGGGCGGTTGGCACCGAAGTCGATACCCGGCGTTATCGCCACGCCGGCCTGCTCCAGCAGGTCGGCGGAAAAGCGGTAGCTGTCAGCGGTGAAGCGACTGCAGCCGGCATACAGGTAGAAAGCGCCCTGCGGCGTCACCGGGATTTCGAAGCCCAGTTCACGCAGGGCCGGCAGCAGGAAATCGCGGCGTTGCCGGAATGCCTCGCGGCGCGTCTCGAGGATCGCGATATTCTCCTCGCTGAATGCCTCCAGGGCGGCATGCTGTGCCACCGTCGGCGCGGCCAGGAACAGGTTCTGGGCCAGCTTGTCGATCTCCGCAACACAGTTCTCCGGCACCACCAGCCAGCCCAGGCGCCAGCCGGTCATACCGAAATACTTCGAGAAACTGTTGACCACGATCACATCATCGGACACGGACAGCGCAGTGCGGGCCTGCACGCCGTAGGTCAGACCGTGATAAATCTCGTCGACGACCAGCGCACCGCCGTGCGACGCCGTGATGGCGTGGTAGGCGCGCAGGGTTTCCGCATCCAGCACGGTACCGGTCGGATTGGACGGCGAGGCCACCAGCAGGGCCCTGGTGTCCGCATCCCAGTTCGCTTCCACCTGTCGGGGCTCCGGCTGGTAGGCCGAATCCGGCCCGACCGGAAGCCCGACCGGTCGCCCGTTCAGCAGGTAGACGAAGTTCCGGTTGCACGGGTACCCCGGATCGGCCATCAGCACCCGGTCGCCCGGATTGACCAGCATGGCCATGACCAGTTGCAATGCGGCGGAGGCCCCCGGGGTCACCACGACCCGTGTCGGCTCGATATCGACCGCGTAACGCTCCCGGTAATATGTGGCGATGCGTTCACGCAGCACCGGCAGACCGGTGGCCGGCGTGTAATGGGTATGGCCGGCCGCCAGGGCCGCCATGCCGGCATCGATAACCGGTCGGGGCGTGACAAAATCCGGCTCGCCGATTTCCATGTGGACGATGGAGCGGCCGGTCGCCTCCAGTTCCCGCGCGCGTGCCAGCAACGCCATGACATGGAACGGCTGGATCGAGTGCATACGGTCGGCGATCTGCATGGGCAACGTTCTTCAGGCAGGAACCGTTTGCCGATGGAGCTGCAGCAGGTATTCCACATCGACCATCCCGTCGGGCGCACGCCCGCCCGCCAGCAGCGTACAGGGCATGTCCGGTTCACCGAGATGATCGAGCACGGCGAGGGCACCGTCGAAGTCCTGCCGTTCGGTATAGGAATTAACGGTAATCAATGTGTCCACGCCCGCCGCTTTGGCCGAAAGCAGACCATTGTGCGAGTCCTCGATGGCGATACATGCCGCCGGCGACAGCTGCATTTTGTCGAGGGCGTGCTCGTAGACATCGGGTGCGGGTTTTTTAACCGGCGCCGCGCCGGCGTCGGCGATGACCTCGAACCAGCCCGTGGCCGGCACGCCGAAGGAATGTTCCAGCAGCGCGATCACATTGTCCGGCGTGGTGGTCGTGGCGATTGCCAGCCGGAGTCCTGCCGCACGCGCCTCGTTCAACAGGCGTTCGACGCCGGGTCGCAGCGGCACCGAACCGCTGGCCAGCGCATCGACATAGAAGCGTGTCTTGCCGGCATGCAGTTCGGCGATGAATGCATTGGCATCATCCGGCAGGTTGAAATCAGGTCGTTCGCGGTCGAGAAAATAGCGAATGCGCTCCTTGCCACCGGTCACCGCGAGGAGTTCGCTGTAGAGAGCCTGGTCCCAATTCCAGTCGAGCCCGGCCTGTGCGAACGCCGCATTGAATGCCTGCCGGTGAATGTCTTCGGTGTCCGCAAGCGTACCGTCGACATCCAGCAGCAGGGCCTGTAATTCATGTTGCATAATACGTTCTCCCGCTTCTCCCGCCAGCCGTTACGGCGGCGGATAAATTGCCTGTTTTTTTGTCCCCGGGCATCCTTGACTAATACAGAAAGTGGCGTATAAATAACGCCCCTACGGATTTTTCGGGCTGTCCATTATACCCGCACCCGCAAGATTCTGGACCGAATTTCAAGTATAAACAGTGAGTTAAATTCGACAGCGCTTGGGGCATTTTACATGGCTGCAAAGAAGAAGGCAGTGAAGTCCGGGAAGACGGCAAGGAAAAAGGCGGCGGCGAAAAAGAAACCGGTCAAAAAGGCCGCCGCGAAGAAGAAGACCGCCGCGAAAAAGGCAGCGCCGAAAAAGAAACCGGTCAAAAAGACCGCGGTGAAGAAGAAGGCCGCCGCGAAAAAGGCAGCGCCGAAAAAGAAGGCTGCGCCGAGGAAAAAGACCGCTGCTGCGAAAAAGGCTGCGCCGCGCAAGACCGCATCGAAAAAGGCGGCTGCACGCAAGGCGCCGGCCAGGAAATCGGCGCGCGCCGGTGCCTCCCAGGTAGGCCCTGTGCCGGGTATCGAGCCTTATCGGGAAAAGAAGGGCGAGGAATACATGAACGATGCGCAGGTCGCGCACTTCAGGAATATCCTGCGGTCCTGGAAGATGAGCCTCATGGAGGAAGTCGACCGCACCGTGCACCACATGCAGGATGACGCCGCCAATTTCCCGGATCCCAACGACCGTGCCACGCAGGAATCCGAATTCAGCATGGAACTGCGCGCCCGCGACCGTGAACGCAAGCTGATCAAGAAGATCGATGAATCGATCAACCATCTCGAAAACAGTGAGTTCGGTTACTGCGAGGCATGCGGCGTCGAAATCGGCGTAAAGCGGCTCGAGGCACGACCGACCGCCACACTGTGCATCGACTGCAAGATTCTCGACGAGATTCGGGAAAAACAGATGGGTTGATGCGACTGCATGCTTGTTGATCTGAAAACAAAGCCGGCGCATGCCGGCTTTTTTGCCTGCAGGGAGAAGGTGAGACCGCGCAGCAGTCGAGCGGCTGGCCCCGGCCATGCAGGTACGGCCGCTCCCGCACATGGCCCAGGCCACCTTCTCGACCTCCGGTCTCACCTTGTCCCTGTGCTCCACGGCACCCGGACATCCTGTCCATCGTCGCCGGAAGGCATGGATGCCGATAGCGCTGTGTTAAACAGGACACCCGTTCAGGCAGCAGCCTTCCTTCCACTTGCATACTTCAACTGATAAAACGCTGTACCGCGGCCGCTTCGCCCCGTCACCAACCGGGCCGTTGCATTTCGGTTCACTGGTCGCGGCACTTGGCAGCTACCTGGACGCGCGGCACAACCGCGGGGAGTGGCTGGTGCGGGTCGAGGATCTTGACCCGCCCCGCGAGGTCGCCGGCGCGGCCGACAGCATATTGCACACCCTGGAGGCGTTTGGTCTCGAATGGGACGGACCGGTCGTCTACCAGAGCATGCGCAACGGACTGTACGATACTGCACTCGAGCAGCTTGCGCGCAACGGAAAACTCTACGGTTGTGCCTGTACGCGCAAGGAAATCGCAGACAGCAGCATCAAGGGACAGGGCACTATCTATCCCGGCACCTGTCGCAACGGACTGCCGGCCGGCCGGACGGCACGTTCTGTACGCGTGCGCGTGGACGATACCTGCATCCGGATAACAGACCGGCTGCAGGGAATCGTGGAACAGCGACTCGCAGACGAGGTCGGCGACTTCGTGCTGCGACGCGCAGACCAGCTGGTCGCCTACCAGCTGGCCGTGGTCATCGACGATGCGGAACAGGGCATTACCGACGTCGTGCGCGGCGCCGACCTGCTCGATTCAACGCCGCGGCAATACTACCTGCAGCAGCAACTGGGGCTGCCGGCGCCCCGCTACCTGCACCTGCCGATTGCCGTCAACGCCAGCCGTGAAAAACTCGGCAAGCAGACGCATGCAGGCGCGGTTCAACCCGATGCAGGCAACCGGATACTGATTGCCGCACTGACCTTCCTGCAACAGGCACTGCCGGATGATGCGGCCATGGCCGGCCAGGCCGAACTGCTGCAGTGGGCTACCGTGCACTGGAATGTCGATGCCCTGCCCCGCAAGCGGCTGCAGCCGGCACCCGAAATTCCGTCCGCCTGATTGTTGGCATGGCGGGCCGCGCGGCTATAATCGAACGTCACATCCATTCCCGGCACGCAAACGCCAACGGAGAGCACTATGTCCGATAACAAGGTTTACCAGGTTCCGCAAGCCTTTGCAGAGACCGCACACCTCGATGCAGAGCAGTTCCGGTCTATGTACCGGCAGTCCGTGGAGGACCCGGAAGGGTTCTGGGCGGAACAGGCGGAGAAATTCCTCTCCTGGGAACAACCCTGGGACACGGTGCTCGACTGGGATTTCGAGACCGGCAGGGTTCGCTGGTTCGAGGGTGGCAAGCTGAATGCCTGTTACAACTGCATCGACCGGCACCTGGAACGCCGCAGCGAACAGACGGCGCTGATCTGGGAAGGCGACGATCCCGCGGATGATGCGCAGATCAGCTACGGCGAACTGTACGAGCACGTGTGCCGTTTCGCCAATGCACTGAAGGCACGCAACGTCGGCAAGGGTGACCGGGTGTGCATCTACATGCCGATGGTGCCGGAGGCCGTGTATGCGATGCTGGCCTGTGCGCGCATCGGCGCGGTCCACTCGGTGGTATTCGGCGGCTTCTCGCCCGAATCGATCAAGGACCGCATCCTGGACTCGGACTGCCAGACCGTCATCACCGCCGACGAGGGCGTGCGCGGCGGCAAGACCATTCCGCTGAAAGGCAATGTCGACCAGGCGCTGCAGTCCTGCCCGAACGTCCATACGGTGTTCACGATCCGGCGCACGGCCGGCAGCATCGACTGGACCGAGGGGCGTGATGTCTGGTATCACGACGCCGTTGCCGGGGCGTCCGTGGATTGCCCGGTCGAATGGATGGATGCCGAAGACCCGCTGTTTATCCTGTATACCTCGGGATCGACCGGCAAACCCAAGGGCGTCCTGCACACCACCGGCGGCTACCTGCTGTTTGCCGCCATCACCCACAAGTACGTGTTCGATTACCATGACGGCGACATCTACTGGTGCACGGCGGATGTCGGCTGGATCACCGGCCATAGCTATATCGTCTATGGACCGCTGGCCAACGCCGCGACTTCACTCGTGTTCGAGGGCGTACCCACCTACCCGAATGCCTCGCGTTTCTGGCAGGTGTGCGACAAGCACAGTGTCAACACGTTCTATACCGCGCCGACGGCATTACGTGCACTGATGCGCCTGGGCGAGGACCCGGTGAAAAAGACCTCGCGCGCCAGCCTGCGCCTGCTGGGCACCGTCGGCGAGCCGATCAACCCGGAGGCCTGGGAGTGGTATTACCATACCGTCGGCGATGCGCGCTGTCCGATCGTGGACACCTGGTGGCAAACCGAAACCGGCGGCCACATGATTACCCCGGTGCCCGGCGCAACACCGATGAAACCCGGCTCCGCAACACATCCCTTTTTCGGTGTACGGCCCGCCATCGTCGACAACGAAGGCAAGGTACTGGAAGGGGCGGCAGAAGGCAGCCTCGTCATCACTCATCCGTGGCCGGGTCAGATCCGCACCGTATACGGCAACCACCAGCGGCTCATCGACACCTATTTCTCGACCTTTCCCGGCATGTATTTCACCGGTGACGGCGCACGCCGCGACGAGGATGGCTACTACTGGATCACCGGTCGCGTGGATGACGTGCTGATCGTGTCGGGCCACAACCTCGGCACCGCCGAACTGGAAAGCGCACTGGTGCTGCATCCGGCCGTGGCCGAGGCCGCCATTGTGGGATACCCGCATGACATCAAGGGCCAGGGTATCTACGCCTATGTCACTCTGGTCAACGGTGTGGAACCCGCTGATGAGCTGCGCGCCGAACTCGTTCAGCATGTCCGCAACGAGATCGGCCCCATCGCTACACCGGACATCATCCAGTGGGCGCCCGGCCTGCCCAAAACGCGCTCCGGCAAGATCATGCGCCGCATCCTGCGCAAGATCGCTGCCAATGACATGGATTCACTGGGCGACACCTCGACCCTTGCCGACCCGGCCGTGGTCGACGACCTGGTCGCCAACAGGAAGAGCACCTGATCGCCCGCAGCGCATTCCGGCCGGCCTGGTGGTTGCCGGGCCGTCACCTGCAAACGCTGTACCCCTCACTGTTCCGGCAGCGTCGTGCACCCCCCCTGCAGCGCGAGCGCCTGGAACTGCCGGACGGCGACTTCCTCGACCTGGACTGGACGGCAGCAACACAGGGTGCGCGCATACTCATCCTGCATGGCCTCGAGGGATCCATCGAGTCGCATTATGCAGGCGGACTGCTCACCCGACTGTCCGCTGCCGGCTACCATGCCGGCCTGCTGTATTTTCGCGGGCGCAGCGGCACACCGAACCGCCTGCCGCGCAGCTACCATTCCGGCGACACCGGCGATCTCGAGTTCGTCGTACGCCACCTGCATGAACAGTTCCCGCAGCAGCCACTGGCTGTCATCGGCTTCTCGCTCGGCGGCAATGTGCTGCTCAAATGGCTGGGCGAATCAGACAACCGCGCAGGTATACAGCAGGCAATCGCGATATCGGTCCCCTTCGATCTCGATGCCGCGGCCCGGCAGCTGGACCGGGGTATCTCCCGGATCTACCGCAATCACCTGCTCGGCAGGATGCGTGCAGCCGTGCGGCGCAAGGCCGCATTCCACCCGCCACCGTGGCCGCTCGAGCGGCTCGATGAACTGCGCAGCTTCCGTGCCTTCGATGATGCCATTACCGCACCGCTGCATGGCTTCAGCGATGTCGACGACTACTATGCCCGCGCCAGCAGCCGGCAGTTTCTCAAGTCTATCCGGGTACCGACCGTGATACTGCAGTCAGCGGATGATCCGTTCCTGCCGGCGTCTGCCCTGCCGCAGGCACATGAGCTCGGCCCGGACGTGATACTGGAACTCTCGCCCCACGGCGGGCATGTCGGCTTCATCGCCGGCAACCACCCTTTCTCACCGCGCTACTGGCTGGAACAGCGCATCCTCGAGCTGCTGGGTGACAACATTGGCAGCGCGTCCGCCAGCCTCTGCAGCAGGCCCTTATAAATCACTTAAGCGCCTGTTCTGCTGAGAATCTTCCTGTCGTGCAGCCGCTCAAGGCCATGCAGTGCATGCCGATAGCCTGTTCATGGCTTCCACCATCACAACATAGAAAAGACAACATCATGATTATGAACAGGTTAATTGTCGGGTTAGCACTGTATCTGTTAGCAGCCAGCGCCATGGGCGATATATGGACGTCGCTGTTCAGGGAAAAAATGCAGGAAGCAAAGAACGGTATCAGCGAGGCGCAGTTCGACGTCGGCACCATGTACCAGAACGGTCGTGGCGTAAAGGCTGACCGCAACATGGCCATCGAATGGTTCGAGAAGGCCGCGGCACAGGGCGATGCAAAATCCATTTCCCGCCTGAAACTGATGGAGGCCAATGCAACCCGTTTCGGAAAAACGTCCAGCGAGGCCAGCAAGGGCGACAAGGACAGCCTGTATGACCTCGGCAAGATGTACATGGAAGGGGTCGGCACCAACATCGACTACGGCAAGGCCATCACTGCGTTCGAACAGTCCGCCAGCCAGGGGCATATCAAATCGTCCTACAAGCTTGGACTGATCTACTACGAGGGCAGCGGCGTCAAAGCCAACAGCAAGCTCGCATTCAAATGGTTCCGGCAGGCCGCCCGGGCCGATTATCCCGCGGCACAGTTCTACCTGGGCAAAATGTACGCCGAGGGTACCGGCGTCGGGAAGAACCGGGGCGAAGCCCTCATCTGGCTGGGCAAGGCCGTTGACGGAGGATTCGACCAGGCGCGCGGCGAACTGATCAACGTGTCGGAAAGCCTGAAGGCAGATAACGTGAAAACAGCAGCCGCGGCAAATAAGGAATCACGGGCAAGAAAGTCGAAAGCCGGACGCTTTTCCATCGAAGACGTGGTGCTTGCCGGCTGGAACCGTGACGGCAATCCCGTCGCCTGGATGCCGTCCGAGATCACGACCTGTCGCACCGAGGGCAACAAGGTCACCTGTTTCAGCGACGACCAGATACGCAACGCCGGCGACAACATCATCAAGTTCAAGACCAAGGCGATCATCAGCAGCTTTTCCGGTAATGGCTCCTTCAAGGTGACCTACAGGAATCTCGTTATCAGCACATCCCAGGCGGCTGCCGTCTCGACAGACGGGGACGACGAGGAGCCGGGCAGTCTCGATGAGGACACATCAGCAACCTACAAGGTGAAAACCGGCTGGAGTAATCCACATATGCTGAAATGCAAGATGAAAGACAAGGGGTCGGTTTCCTGCAGGAAAAACAAGGCGCATGCGATGGTGCTCACCAGCCCGACCACCATGGTCGCCGGATCCGACAACTGAAATCCCGCGACACGCAGCTTCCGGCGGTGATGCAGCAGCCGTCTGAAGCCTGAGTGCCGCACGGCCACCAGTCACCACGAACAAACCCGTTACGCCACGGCAGCATCCTGCCGCCCTGTTGTCCGCGGCGGTAAAGCTTTGCCGCTCCTGCACGATAAACAGTCAGGACCGTTATTACACAGGACGTGGATATAGACATGGATGCCATCAGCAGCCAGCTGCTTTACCGCTATTCAACTGATCGTTCCGCAGAACGCCCGGAACAGTCATCACGCAAGCATCATCCTCTCGACGGGCACCATCCAGGCCGCCGTGTCGGCCATGCACACCGCCACGAGCAGGCGCAGGGTGTCGAGCACCGGCGGGAGATCGACGACAGTAATAAGGAGCGCAGGCAACCAGCCGAACATGCAGGGGAAAACGGCAAGCTATCCTATCGCCACTCCGAACGCACTGCCCTGCATATCAGGACACAGGAAGGCGACATGGTGCGGCTGAAGATCAGGGCCAGCGAATCGCTGAGCATTGCAGCCGGACAGGATGAAAACGACGACGGCAAGACCATCTCCGAGCTCGACCTGCAGGCACGCAGCCTTACCCGCATCTCGCTCAAGGTCAAGGGTGAGTTGAACGGGGAGGAGATGGCGGCCATCCAGTCCGTCATCGAGCAGGCCGGCACCATGGCTGAAAACTTCTTCACCGGCGACGCCGAGGGCGCCTTTGCAACGGCCAGTGCGCTGGAGATCGATGCTGCACAGCTCGCCAACGTGCGTATCCGCATGAAGAGCAGCGAACAACTCACCTATCCGGGTTCGGGTGCCCTGCCTGCCAGACTCACTGCGCCACAGGCTCCGACGACTGAACCGGCCGGCACCAGCCCGGCCCCGGTGAGCGGGGCGTCCGCTGACAACCCCGCCACTTCGCCTGCGGGGACAGCCGTGGAAGATACCGGTGCCGACAGCGCTAACGTTGAAGCTGCCGCCGTGGTGCCGGTGCCCGCAGAGGCCGATACGGTCGACAGCGCCGACGCCACCGGACGCACATCGATCATGGCGAATACCCTGCAGTCCATTGGCGTGTTCCTCAACAACCTGATGGATACGTTCAGTGGTACCGATGATGGACAGGGAGGTGTTGTCTCGGCCGACAACATGACACTCAAGCTGCAGGTCTTCCGCTCCATGTTGCTGTCTGTCAGCGAACTGCAAGATACGAAGCAAGAGGACCCGGCCACTACACTGGCCGCCGAAACCCTCGATGCCGTAAGCACACAACAGACACCGCTGGACGCGGTGGCGTAGAACTGATCGGGATCATGAAAAAAGGGGCCTGACGGCCCCTTTTCTGTTGCAGACCAGGATTGCTCTACTGGTAACCGCCCGGCGGCATGGTCCAGGGCTGCTGCGCAGCCGGCTGGTTGGCCTCCTCGAGCTTCTTGATCCGCTCTTTCAGACGCTTGATCTCGGCGTCACTGCCCGCGCCTGCCGCCGGAGCTCCGCCATATCCCGGCGCAACGCCGGCACCCGGTGCTCCGCCATAGCCGGGCGCACCGCCATAGCCGGGTGCTCCGCCATAGCCGGGCGCACCACCATAGCCGGGCGCACCACCATAGCCGGGCGCACCGCCATAACCGGGCGCACCGCCATAACCGGGCGCACCGCCGTAACCGGGTCCACCGCCATAACCGGGTCCACCGCCACAACCGGGTCCACCGCCATAACCGGGTCCACCACCGTAACCGGGTCCACCGCCATAACCACCATAGCCAGGATCGCCATAGTAATCATCTGAGTAACGATCATCATCGTCGTTACCGCCCATCCACTTCGAGGGATTCATCATATTGCCCATGTCGAAGGCATGGGCGGTTCCCGCCAGCAGCAACCCTGTCATCAATATCACTGCACTGCTTGTTATCGTTTTACATCGCATTGTGGTACTCCTCATATAAATAAAATGTTTTACCGCTCGACAGACCCACATGTTACTGCACGTACGCGAGCACCGGATCGGGGTATCTGAATTATCCCTCCCGGAGTCGTTCCAGCGGTAATTTCAAGAACAGACACCCATATACTTGCAACAATACTAGCAGACATCAATCCCGGTTTAACTGCGTCATCCGGCAGGACCGGGGTGTGATTGGAACAATTGTTTATAAAATCAGTGGAATAGCGACCAGACGCCTTGATGCCGGCAATAAAAAGGGGCCTGCCGGCCCCTTTTCCCTGCAGCAAATGTGCTGCGACTAGCCCTGTCCGACCGCCTTCATGCTCAGGCGGATACGGCCCTGCTTGTCGACTTCCAGCACCTTCACCTTGACCACGTCGCCCTCGGACAGCTTGTCGCTGACATTCTGCACGCGCTCCTCGCAGATCTGCGAGATATGCACCAGACCGTCCTTGCCCGGCAGGATGGTCACAAAGGCACCGAAGTCCATCAGCTTGGCGACCTTGCCGTCGTAGATGGTACCGACCTCGACATCGGCGGTGATCTGTTCGACGCGGCGGCGTGCCTCGTTACCGGCCTCCAGGTCAACGGAGGCGATCTTGATGTTACCGTTATCATCGATGTCGATGCTGGCGCCGGTCTCGTCGGTAATTGCACGAATGGTGGCCCCGCCCTTGCCGATGACATCACGGATCTTGTCCGGGTTGATCTTCATGGTGATGTAGCGCGGCGCAAACTCGGAGACCTCTGCGCGCGGTACCTGGATCGCCTTGTTCATTTCACCGAGGATGTACATGCGGCCGTCTTTGGCCTGTGCCAGCGCCTGCTGCATGATCTCCTGGGTAATGCCCTGGATCTTGATATCCATCTGCAGGGCATTCACGCCCTTCTCGGTACCGGCAACCTTGAAGTCCATGTCCCCGAGGTGGTCCTCGTCGCCGAGGATGTCGGTCAGTACCGCGTAGCCGTTGTCTTCCTTGATCAGGCCCATGGCCACACCGGCCACCGGGGCACTGATCGGCACACCGGCATCCATCATCGACAGGCTGCTGCCGCAGACACTGGCCATGGAACTGGAGCCGTTCGACTCCGTGATCTCGGAGACCACGCGGATGGTATAGGGAAAGCTTTCCTTCGATGGCATGACCGCCATGACGCCGCGCTTGGCCAGCTTGCCGTGGCCCACCTCGCGGCGCTTGGTACCGCCGATACGCCCGGTCTCGCCGACACAGTAAGGCGGGAAGTTGTAATGCAGCAGGAACTGTTCCTTGGTGGTCCCGGACAGCGCGTCTATGAGCGCGGCATCGCGTTCGGTTCCCAGCGTGGTCACGACCAGCGCCTGGGTTTCGCCACGGGTAAAGAGTGCGGAACCATGGGCCCGCGGCAACACGCCGGTGCGAATGTTGATCGGACGCACCGTCTTCGTGTCACGACCGTCGATGCGCGCCTCGCCGGCGAGCACCCGACTGCGCACGATGTTCTTTTCCAGCTTGCCGATGGCCGCGGAAACCTCGGCGCTGCCGAAGCCGCCTTCGGCCTCGTCATCGGCGACTTCGCCGACCAGCTGCTTGCGCAGTGCAGACAATGCACCGTAACGCTCGAGTTTGTCGGCAATCTTGTAGGCAGCGGTAATCCGGTCGGTGCCGGCAGCGGCCACGGCAGCGGCCAGCGCGGTATTTTCTTCCGGCTTCGTCCATTCCAGTGGCGGCGTGTTGACCTCGGCTGCGAGTTCTTTGATTGCCGTGATCACTGCCTGCTGCTGTTCATGCCCGTAGACAACGGAACCCAGCATGACATCCTCCGGGAGCTCCTTCGCTTCCGACTCGACCATCAGCACGGCACTCGCGGTGCCGGAGACAATCAGGTCCAGCTGCGAGACTTCCATCTGTTCCGTGGTCGGATTCAGCACATAGTTGCCATCGATATAACCGACGCGGGCGGCGCCGATGGGGCCGGCAAACGGCAGACCGGAAATCGACATGGCCGCGGATGCGCCGATCATGGCAGGGATGTCGGGCGGAACCTGCGGATCGTAGGATATGACCGTGAGGATCACCTGGACTTCGTTCTTGAAACCTTTCGGGAACAGCGGGCGCAGCGGTCGATCCACCAGCCGGCACATCAGCGTCTCCGCCTCGCTCGGTCGACCTTCACGCCGGAAGAAGTTGCCGGGTATCTGGCCGGCCGCGTAACCCTTTTCCTGGTAGTCGACGGTCAGCGGAAAGAAATCACGTCCTTCCATGGGATGCTTGTCCCCGACCACAGTGGCAAGCACCTGCGTGTCACCCATACTGACGATGACGGCGCTGCATTGGCGGGCGATTTCGCCCGTTTCCATCGTGACCGTCTGGTCACCGAACTGAAAGGTTTTCTTGATTGCACTCACGGGCGGTGTTCCTCGTTGAGAAGGGTGATAGATGAACTGCGGTGTTCGGTGAAGACCCGGTACTACCGACGCAGGCCGAGATGGGTAATGAGATCCTGGTAGCGCTTGCTGTCCTTGCCTTTCAGGTAATCAAGCAGCTTGCGGCGCTTGTTGATCATACGCAGCAGACCCTGACGGGAGTGGTGATCGCCCTTGTGTTTGGCAAAGTGGTCTGCCAGACCCGTGATGTTCGCGGTCAACAGGGCAACCTGGACCTCGGGCGAACCGGTATCGGAATCACCGCGCTGGTGCGTCTTGACGATCTGATCTTTTTTCTCGGCATTCAAAGCCATGAATTACTCCCGCGAATTGCGACTACCTGCATAATTTAGTGAGCTGGGTATTTTAACTGTCGTTTCCGCCTGCCACAAGCTATCTCGTAGTGGATATCAGGGGCGGCTCATCAGGCGGCGCGGCGCCACCCGGCCGTCATCCAGGATCTCGCCCATGCCGATAAAGCGCGACCCGCCCTCGTACAGCCTCACCCAGCCCTCGGTCGGCGCCTGCGGCACCAGCACCGGCTGTCCCTGGCGCAGGTAGAAGGCGGCATCGACGCTGAGCGACACGCCCGGCCACTGCACCAGTCCGCTTTCGATCGGCAGCAGCAACTGGTCAAGCGCGTGGTGCCCGCCGGCCGCTGCCGTCGCTTCCAGCCCGTCCAGGGCATGCATGCCCTCCTCGCCGAACGGGCCCACACCGGTCCGGCGCAGGGCGGTAACATGTGCACCGCAACCCAGCTGTTCGCCGATATCTTCAACCAGGGTCCGCACATAGGTCCCTTTCGAGCAGTGGACCCGGATCTGTGCGACCGGCGACGAGCAGGACAGCAGTTCGATGGCGTGGATCATCACCCGGCGCGGTTCGCGCTCCACCTCGACCCCTGCCCGGGCCAGCTTGTAGAGCCGCTCGCCCTTGTGCTTGAGTGCCGAGTACATCGGCGGGATCTGCTCGATCTCGCCGGCAAACCCGGCCAGTGCAGCGGCTACCCGCCGCTCACCGAGATCGCCCACCGGCCGTTCCTCGATGATTTCCCCTTCGGCATCGCCCGTGGTTGTGCGCAGTCCGAACCGGCAGGTCACGGTGTAGTGCTTGTCGGCATCCAGCAGGAAGCCGGATATCTTGGTCGCCTCACCGAAGCAGATCGGCAGCAGGCCGGTTGCCAGCGGGTCCAGGCTGCCGGTATGGCCGGCCTTGCGGGCAGCGAACAGTTTCTTGACAGCCTGCAGCGCGGCATTGGAGGTCAGTCCCGCCGGTTTGTCCAGCAGGAGGATGCCATTGACCCGGCGCAGGTTACTGCTGCGATGACGTCTGCCCATAGTCCCGGATACTCTTGAAAACGTTTTGTCTATTGTAAAGACACAAAGTGCGCAGAGAGGACAAAACCTTGATCAAGGCTGGACCCCTGCTGGAGCCTGTCCTCGCGTAGACGGAGACAGGGATAATGAAGGATATTTCTTACCACGATTCTCTGTGTTCTCTGTGTTCTCTGTGGTGATTTATTCTTTGCGCACATTGCGTGTTTGCGGCAATGAATGTCAGCTGTCTTCATCGTCACCCTTGTCGCTGGCGACCGCGCGGTTGATCAGGGCACCGATGCGGGCGCCTTCCTCGAGTGACCGGTCAAGCATGAATTTGAGCTCCGGGACTGTCCTGATGTGCAGCAGCTTCCCCA
>JABDRC010000215.1 GCA_013041945.1 Halobacteria archaeon | reverse complement strand
CGGGGAATGTCATCCGGGTTTGCGGTGGTGATACTGTCTATGCCGCCCATGTAAACCAGTTTGCCTGCAGCGTCGATGATGTACATGTGGGGAGTGGTTTTGGCATTGTAGGCCCGGCCGATCCTGCCCTCGGTATCGAGGATGACCGCCTGGGGTTTTGCATCGCGGCTTGTGGTGAGTTCATCGGCCTGAGCGGGACTCACGTGGCCCTGTTTGCCGGGGGCCGAGGAAATCACTGACAGCCAGACAACATCCTGTGCGGCTGCCTCGCGCTGCTGGGCCTGCATGTTGCCGGCGTTATAGTGCTTGCGAACGTAGGGGCAGTCGTGATTGGTCCATTCCAGAACGACGATCTTGCCCCGGTAATCGGCCAGTCGCTGGACATTGCCGCTGGTGTCCACGCCCTCGAAGTCGGGTGCCGGCTCGCCCACGCGCAAGTTGGCGTTCGAACCGCAGGCATACAGGGCGAGGATGATGAAAGGGATGCTAAAAAAACGTTTGAACATGATTATTCTCCTGTGTTTCAGAGGTTATGGATGGCTTCGGCTACGATGCCTTCAGTCAGCAGTTGAGGCAACACCACCGGCTGTCCGGTGGCCGGTGAATACAGCAGATAGAGCGGTACGCCGCTGCGTCCATAGCTCTCCAGCTGGCGGGTTATCGCGGGATCGCGTCGAGTCCAGTCGGCCACGAGGTAAGCCACGGAACGGGCCTGGAAAAGCTGCCGGGTGGTGTCCGTGGACAGGGCTATCTGCTCGTTGACCTTGCAGGTGATGCACCAGGCGGCGGTGAAGTTTACGAATACCGGCCGGCCCGCTGCGGTGAGTGCCTGCACCTGTTCCTCTGACCAGGGTCTGTCGTCCCGGGATGCACTGCCGAAATGCCCGGATGAATCCGCTGTAAGCATCGGGCCGATAGCGAGCGCCAGGACAGCTGCCGTGCCAGCACCCAGCAGCGCGAGTCGCCAGTCCCCCGGTCTCCACTGGCCGTATAACCAGGCGGCGAAGGCAAGCGCAATCAGTCCCGCCAGTGCGCCACCGTAGGCCACTGCATCGGTCTGCTGGCTGAGGACCCACAGCAGCCACGCCGTGGTGGCGTACAGGGGGAAGGCCAGTATCTGCCGGAAACGCGTCATCCAGCGTCCCGGCCTGGGAATGAATCTGAGCCAGGCCGGAAACAGGCTCAGCAGCAGGACGGGCAGGGCAAAGCCGGCACCGAGGGTGAGGAACACAGCAAGCGCTTCCCAGCCCGGGCGCGTGATAGCGAAACCCAGGGCGGCCCCCATGAAGGGCGCTGTGCACGGACTCGCTACGACAGACGCCAGTACGCCGGTGGCGAAGGTGCCGGCGAGTCCGCGGAATCCGGTCAAAGACTGGCCGGTATCCATCCATCCGTCACCCACAGAAAAGATACCGGACAAATTGAGACCCACCAGCAGCATGAGGTAGGCCAGCATTGTCACCAGCACCGGGGACTGAAGCTGGAACCCCCAGCCCAGTGATTCGCCGCCCGCGCGCAGCATCAACAGGAAAGCCGCAAGCACTGTAAAACTGGCCAGCACACCGGCAGCGTAGCTCAGCCCGTGAAAGGTCAGACGGCGCCGGTTCGCGCCGGCTTCCCTGACGAAACCCAGTATCTTGATGCCCAGCACGGGCAGGACGCAGGGCATGATGTTCAAAACCAGCCCGCCCAGGAAGGCAAACACCAGGGCGGTAATCAGGCTCAGGTTCCGGTTCCCCGGTGCCAGCGGCTGTGCCGCAAGTCGTACCTGATAGCCGCTGCGCAGCGTCGTACCATCCTGTACCGACTCGACGACCAGCAGACCTTCCAGCGGCATAGCCCCCGCGGGAGGCACATCGCCCGCCGGCACGCCGAGTGACAATCCCGCCCCGGTCTGCTCCCAGCGTTGCGCGCCACTGGCATCTACCGGTCCCCACTCCCTGGCTGCGAACCAGACATCGGCGGGGGCGCGTGTCGACATGCCCGGCATGTCGACCGCGATCGAAAGCGTGTCACCCTCCAGGCGATAGCGGCCCGCCAGGGTGGTCGCCGCGGGCCATTGAGCCCGGGTTGCGTCAAACAGCTCGCGCGTTGCGGTGGCCGTGGTGGTATTGCTGCCGGCCTCATCGAGTTCAAGTGCGAGGCGGCCGGATTCGGGTATGCACTCGATCCGGCACACCAGCCATTCGGCGTCAGCCGTGATGGTCTGCGGACCCGCGGGCCGGGGCCCCGGGGGCACCTTGACAGGCACAAGGAAAACGACGCTGTCCTCGTAGCCATAGTTGGTCAGCGGCCCGACCCGTATGCGTCTGGGCACCGGCCAGTGCAGCTCCCCGGTCTCCCAGCCTGCCGGCAGCGTCCAGCGGATGGCCGGTGCACTGCCCGAGGCGCCCGGATTTCGCCAGTAGATATGCCATTCCGGTATCAACTCGAAGCGCAGCCCGAGCCACAGGGTCTGGCCCGGTGCGGCCATTGACTGCTCGCTCATCAGTGTGACCGTCGCATGTTCGGTCGAGACCATGGCTGCGCCGTTGGCCAGGCTGGCCCCTGATGAGAGGAGACAAGGCAGCAGGAGAATTACGGCAAGGAAGCGCCTCATTTCCATTGTGGGTTGCATCTCCCGGTAAAAAAACAGCACACGGCCAGATATCCGGTAACACCCTGCCCGATTCTTTGCAGAGTGGATGATTCAGGTTTTCGCAGGCCAGTCATTGCCCGATCTGTGAAAGCTTCTGACCCTGGAATGCCTGTCAGGTTTCCATCCGGATGATCGGTTTTAATGCAGTGCCGATTCGGATTGTACGGTTGGCCACTCTTCGTGGAGATCTGGCATCCAGGCGAGCCGTGACCTTTCCACCACAGGTATCCCAGTTAAGATGAGGGTCTTTTCGTCATATCAGGCCACCCTTGATTCGAATACAGCCGGTGGTGTGTAGCCCATAGGTCATTGGCTGAGAAGCTGAGTGTGGTCGCTGGGGGCTGTGTGGCTTGCCTGGTGACTTTCGGTCTGACCGTACCCCCGTAATCCGAGCCACGTCGTATGTGGGATTTCCCTATAATTCTGACCCAGGGAGGTCCCGATATGAAGCGCAAGCGTTACACCGAAGAGCAGATCATCTCGATCCTGAAGGAGCACGAGGCCGGTGCCTCGGTGCCTGACCTTTTCCGCCGACCCGGTGACTCAATGCCACAGGGAATAGCCGGGGGAGAATGCCTCAAATCAAAACAAGGCCCTTTCGACGAACAGTATCGCCACCGGCGTCACGGCAACGATAACCATCAGTCCGGCGCAAACGCCGGTGTAGATGTTTCTTATCACAGTACTGCCTCCCACTTCTGAAAATCATAGATGGCTTCCTTGCCTATCCTGGAGCCTTTCAACAAAGCGGGAATAGTTGGGGGGTGTGCCCGTTATATATAGATGTCGCAATGCGACAACAGGGTGTAAATTTTATAGCTAGTAGAACGGGTAAATAGTGTCACTTCCTGGTTTATTGGCTCCCCGGGACGGGCTCGAACCGCCGACCTAGTGATTAACAGTCACCCGCTCTACCAACTGAGCTACCGGGGATCAGAGAACCTGCAAGAGGGCGCATCATAC
>JABDRC010000213.1 GCA_013041945.1 Halobacteria archaeon | reverse complement strand
CCGGTGAGCAGGGCCGCGGTTTTGCCGTGGTTGCCAGCGAGGTGCGCAACCTGGCCGGGCGCAGTGCCACGGCGGCGCGCGAGATCAAGGACCTGATCAAGGACAGCGTGGACAAGGTCGAGGAGGGTTCCCGGCTGGTGGACAAGTCCGGGCGGACACTGGAAGAGATCGTCAGTTCGGTGCAGCAGGTCAGCGACATCATTGCGGAGATTGCGGCGGCCAGCGAGGAGCAGTCGGCGGGCATTGTGCAGGTCAACGGGGCGATTGCACAGCTGGATGAGATGACGCAGCAGAATGCGGCGCTGGTGGAGGAGGCCGCGGCGGCCAGCCAGTCGATGGGCGAGCAGGCGCGCGATCTGAACGAGCAGGTGAGCTTCTTCACGATAAATGAAAAGGCGGATACGCAGAAAAATCCTGAACAGCAGGTGGAGCGCCGTACCGCAGACCGGCCCTGGAGTGGTGCCGGGCCCGCTGAGGCCGCGAGCAAGGCCGCACCCCGGCCACGCAAGGCGGCCGGCGGCGGTGCGGATGATGAAGGTAACTGGGAAGAATTTTAATGGCCATGCTTCAAGAGCAATACGGTCAGCGCGCATGTCGATCATGTGAATAAATTGATGAGACGGAGATTTGTCAAATGTTGAACTCAATCCGTAACAGCCTGAACAAAACCCAGCTGCGTCATCTTGTCTGGTTGGGCTTTGCGCTGGTGCTTGCAATCCTGCTGCTGAGTAACGTAACCAATATCTCTCAGCTGTCGACAGTCCGGACCACGGTCGATTATGTCGTGGATGAGGTCCAGCCAACCCTGCTTCGATCGCAGCAGCTGGAAAATTCCGTCGAACGCGCCATCAGCTCACTGAATTCGTACCTGCTCAGCCAGGATGCCCGGCACAAGAAAGCCTATGAAGACGCGGGCAGCGAGATACAGGCAATTCTCGAAGAACTGAAGGTGTCCGGCATAATCAACCGGAGCGGGCGCAGCATGAAGTTGATAGAGACGGTTGAACAGGACGTCAACACCTTTCTTGCTTTCAAGTCACGGTTGTTCGAGCTTGCCGAAGTGCCCGCGAAAAACTTTCCTGCAATGAAATTTGCTGCAGAAAACATCAATCCCGTCAGTCAGCAGATCCTGCAAAATCTTGGCCAGATGCTGCTTTCCGAAGACGAGGAAGACGCCACAGAAGAACGCAGGGAGCTTGTATCCGACATCAGTGCCCTGCGCTTCAACTGGGTCCGCCTGATGAGCGGGTTACGGGGATTCCTGGCCTTCCGGGGTGAAAGCTCCCTGGCGGAAATGGAGCTGTACACTGAAACCACGCAGAAGCTGGTTGATAGAATCACCGAAAACGGCGACTTGCTGACATTTGACCAGGAGGATTCACTCGACCAGATTAAATCACTGATTGTCGAATTTCACGGAAAACTCAAGCAAATGATAGAGGTGCATGGCAGCGAGCAGTGGCGTGCCGACGTCTACATCACGCGCACCGAGCTGCAGCCGATCCTGCAGTCAATCCATAACAGCCTGGAAGAGCTTGGTAATATCAATGCCGGACTGGCAAGCCGTTCCAGGGATACCGTAAAAGCAGTTTACGAGGAACTGACCAGCAGTACCGCGTTGCTCGCTATCCTGGCGATAGGTATTACGCTGCTGGTTGGCTGGTTCCTTTCCCGGCGTATCCATCTGCAGCTGGGTGCCGACTCCGGGCATCTGCAGGAGATTGCCGAGACCATTGCCGGTGGCAACCTAGATATATGCCTGGACACGGACAAGCCGCCGGTCGGGGTTTACGCGTCCATGATCACCATGCGCGACAACCTGCGTGACCGTATCCAGGCGGACCGCGAGGTGGCAGCCGAAAACGGTCGTATCCGCCAGGCACTGGACAATGTCGATGCCTCTGTAATGATCGCCGATACCGATTACAACATCATTTACATGAACGAAGCGTTGCTCGAAATGATGCAGGATGCGGAGGCCGATTTCCGCAGGGAACTGCCGGGCTTCGAAGCAAGCATACTCAATGGCCCCAATATCGATACCTTCTTCAGGAACCCCGTAGAGGTTCGTGGCATGCTCGATGCTCTCACCGGTTCCCATCGTACAGAGATGACTCTGGGTGGACGCACCCTGAATGTAACCGCCAACCCCGTCACGGACGAAAACGGCAACCGCCTGGGCACGGTGCTGGAATGGCAGGACCGCACCCAGGAAGTCGCGGTCGAAAGCGAGATACAGGATATCGTGGACAGTGCACTGGCCGGTGACCTGCACAAACGGATATCGCTGGATGGCAAGTGCGGCTTCTTCGAGATGCTCAGCAACAGCGTCAACAGCCTGGTGGACGTCAGCGAGTGCGTGATCAAGGACACGCTGCACGTACTCGGTGCCATGGCAGAGGGTGACCTGACCCGAAGCATCGAGGCCGATTACCAGGGTTCCTATGGCCAGCTCAAGAATGACGCCAACAGGACCATCAGCAGACTGACACAGGTTGTCAGTGACATCAGCACCGGCGCCGATTCGGTGCTGCACGGTTCACAGGAAATCGCGGCGGGCAACACGGACCTGGCCAGCCGTACCCGCGAACAGGATTCCCGTCTGGAGGAGACGGCGGCGAGCATGGAGGAGAGGACGGCCACGGTGCGGCAGAACGCCGACAATGCCCGGCAGGCGGACCAGCTGGCGGTCAGTGCGCGCGAGCAGGCCGACAAGGGTGGCGCGGTGGTGGGCAGCGCGGTCGCTGCCATGGGCGAGATCACCACTGCCAGCAAGCAGATTGCCGACATCATCGGCGTCATCGACGAGATTGCCTTTCAGACCAACCTGCTGGCGCTGAATGCGGCGGTCGAGGCGGCGCGCGCCGGTGAGCAGGGCCGCGGTTTTGCCGTGGTCGCCAGCGAGGTGCGCAACCTGGCCGGGCGCAGTGCCACGGCGGCGCGCGAGATCAAGGACCTGATCAAGGACAGCGTGGACAAGGTCGAGGAGGGTTC
>JABDRC010000212.1 GCA_013041945.1 Halobacteria archaeon | reverse complement strand
CACCCGCACTGGCAGGACATCGCCGGGCGCTGCCTGGCGTGCGGCAACTGCACCTCGGCCTGTCCCACCTGTTTCTGCTTTGATGTGCGCGATGACTGGAGCGTCGATGGCAGGCGCGTCACCCATGCGCGCGAGTGGGACTCCTGCTTCACCCAGGGACACAGTTACCTGCACGGTCATGTCGTGCGCCCGGACACCGAGGCACGTTACCGGCAGTGGCTGACCCACAAGCTCGGCAGCTGGCACCGCCAGTATGGCCGCTCCGGTTGTGTCGGTTGCGGTCGCTGTATCAGCTGGTGTCCGACCGGCATCGACATCACGGCCGAAATAACAACACTGCTGGATAGCGATTAATGAGTACCGCCCTGCACTGTCCCATGGAGGCCAGGATCATCGGCAAGGAGCAGGAGTCTGCGAGCATCGTCACCCTGGTGCTGTGCCTGACCGATGCCGCCGCGGCCAGCGCCTTTCGCTTTACGCCCGGGCAATTCAACATGCTCTACGTCAAGGGGGTCGGCGAGATCCCCGTGTCCATCGCCTCCGATCCCGATGACCTCGATTCGCTGTCACACACCATTCGTGCGGTCGGGCGGGTGTCCACGCGACTGACCGAACTCGAGCCGGGTGACCGCATCGGCCTGCGCGGTCCCTTCGGCCGCGGCTGGCCGCTGGAACTGCTGGGCGGCCGCGACCTGATCATCGTCACCGGCGGGCTCGGCTGTGCACCGGTGGCCCCGGTGATCAGCTATATCAATGACCGCCGCCACGACTTCGGGCGACTGGCGATCCTGCACGGCGTCAAACACTCCAGCGACCTGATCTGGGGCGGGTGCTACAGCGACTGGGCCGCGCAGGATGACACCCAGGTCCTGCTGTCTGCCGATCGCTGCGATCTCGCCTGGACCGGCACCACCGGGCCGGTCACCCGGTTGTTTGATCATCTGGAGATACCCCCCGCTGGTGCGGCCGCCCTGATCTGCGGCCCCGAACCCATGCAGCACGCCTGCGCCGAATGGCTGCTGGCCAATGACATGCCCGCAGGCGATATCTGGCTCAGCCTGGAGCGCAACATGCAGTGCGCGGTCGGGCTGTGCGGCCACTGCCAGTTCGGCGAGCACTTCATCTGCCGCGACGGCCCGGTGTTTCGCTATGATGTCATTCGCCCCCTGATCGGCAGACCGGGCATCTGATGGAACATCCGATGGACAGCGACACGCAGCCGAAGATCGCCCTGCACAAGTTCAGCTCCTGCGACGGCTGCCAGCTGGCGTTTCTCAACCTCGGTGCGGGGCTGCTGAGCGTCTTCGAGCAGTTCGAGGTGGTGCACTTCGCCGAGGCCGGGCCGGTTGCGGACGATGTCCCGGTACTGATCAGCTTCGTCGAGGGCAGCATCTCGACCCCGGATGACCTCGCGCGCATCAAGCAGGTGCGCGCCAACAGCCGCTACCTGATCACCATCGGCGCCTGCGCCACTGCCGGCGGGTTGCAGGCGCTGCGCAACCTCGCGGACGACGACGGCTGGGTCGAGTCGGTCTATGCCACGCCGGAATATATCGATACCCTGGATACGGTCACACCGATCCGGGCACATGTCCCGGTCGATGCGGAACTATGGGGCTGTCCCGTGAATGGCACGCAGGTGCTCAACGCCCTGCATGCCTGCCGCAACGGGACATTGCCCGTGGTCGAGCACGACAAGGTGTGCCTGGAATGCAAGCGCCAGCAGACCGTGTGTGTCATGGTCACCCGCGGCCTGCCCTGCATGGGCCCGGTCACCCGCACCGGCTGCGGTGCACTGTGCCCGGGTTATGCGCGCGACTGTTACGCCTGCTATGGCCCGGCCGAAAACAGCGAGGACGGCATCCTGCGTGATCGCTTTGCCGGCCTGGGGCTGAACAACAAACAGATCGAACACCGCTTCACGTCCTTCACCAGTGCCGCCGGTATGACCCGTGATGTTAACCGTCGCAAAGGAACTGAATGAGTCCAACGATACACAGGGAAGGCGGGTACAGGTTCTTTTTCTTTTCCCGTGAAGAATCACGGCCACATGTACATGTCTATAGTCCTGATGGAGAAGCAAAATTCTGGCTGGAGCCAAAATTATCCCTGGCAAGAAACTACCGATTATCTAAGGTACAATTGAGAGAAGTCGAAAATATCATTGAAAGACATTACGATGAGTTCAAGACCGCATGGAATAACTTCTTCGGGGATTGAGGTAACAAATATCTCAAGCCACGGTATATGGCTGCTGGTCGGGGATCGAGAGCTGTTTATGCCTTTTGACGACTTTCCGTGGTTTAAAGATGCTCCGGTCGGGAAAGTATTGAATGTAGAAGAACAAAGTCCAGGGCATTTCTATTGGCCCGATCTCGATGTCGATATAGGTATTGAAACCATCGAGAATCCTGAAAAATTTCCCTTAAAAGCCAAGTGACGTATAACAAGTCGCCGAAACCGACGCTGGAAACTCCGGCGGTGCTGCGAGTGAGTGTCCGTAGCAGTGCGGCTTGGCGCAAACAATCTGCCGGAACCGGCAGCCGACGATGAGTAAAGAGCGCAAGCTGAATATCAAGGTCCCGGTACTGGCGCGCGTCGAGGGCGCCGGCGCCCTCAGGATCAAGATACGGCAGGGCAGGATCAAACAGGCCGAACTCGATATCTTCGAACCGCCGCGGCTGTTCGAACGATTGCTCATCGGGCGCGACTACCACGAGGTGCCGGACATGGTGGCGCGCATCTGCGGCATCTGCCCGGTCGCCTACCAGATGAGTGCGGTAAGTGCACTGGAAGGCATCTTCGGGCTGGATCCGGGTGCGCGGGTACGGGCGATGCGGCGCGTGTTCTACTGCGGGGAATGGATGCAGAGCCATGCCCTGCATATCCACCTGCTGGCGCTGCCCGACTTCCTCGGCTTTGACAGCGCACCGGCCATGGCGAAGGCCTACCCGGACGAGGTCCGCCGCGGGCTGGCACTGCAGGCCCTGGGCAACGATATCATCCGCCTGTTCGGTGGCCGTTCGGTGCATCCCGTCGGCGCCTGCGTGGGCGGTTTTCACCACACCCCCGACCGGCCGTCGGTTCGGCAACTGCTCGATAAACTGCAGGCGTCCCTGCCGCAGGCCGAGGCCCTGCTGCGCTGGACGGCGGCACTTGACCTGCCGGAGGATGACCAGGATTTTTGCAGCGTGTCCCTGACCCACCCGCAGGACTACCCGATGATCGGCGAGCGCATGGTCTCCAGCTCCGGCCTGGACATCGGCATCGAGGACTTTGAAGATTACGTCAACGAGTACCAGGTGCCGCACTCGACGGCGCTGCATGCGCTGCTGCACGGTGAGACCTACCTGGTCGGTCCGCTGGCGCGCATGAACCTGAACCAGGCACGCCTGCCGCCGGCGACCCGCGAGCTGCTGGCCGAGTGCAGCATCCGTTTCCCCAGCCGCAACATGTATCACAGCCTCATCGCGCGCGCGGCGGAGATCCACCTGGCCCTCACCGAGGCCATCCGCCTGCTCGAGGAGGACAGCGATGCACAACCGCTGCGGGTCGCGCCGCAGGTGCGTGCGGGCACCGGCTTCGGTGCCAGCGAGGCACCGCGCGGCCTGCTCTATCACCGCTACGAGGTCACGGAGACCGGCACGATCGCCAGTGCGCGCATCGTGCCGCCGACCAGTCAGAACCAGGCGCGCATGGAGCAGGACCTGGTCACGTCACTGGAGAATTACGGCCTGCAGCATGCGGCCGATGCACTGCAATTGCGTGCCGAGACCGTGATTCGCAACTATGACCCGTGCATCTCCTGCGCCACACACTTCCTGCGCCTCAGGGTCGAGCATGACTGATACCGGCACCACAGCGCCGGCACCGGTGAGGATCGTCGGCATTGGTTCTGCTGCAGGCAGTGACTCCCTTGGCTGGGATGCGGCGGAAAGACTGCTGGCAAGCGGCTGGGCCGGTCGCTATCCCGCCGGTAAGCTTGAGATTTCGACCTGCACCACACCCGCACAGCTACCCGCCATGCTCGATGGCGCACGCCTGCTCCTGCTGATCGACGCACTGCAGGATGGCAGCACACCGGGCAGCCTGCACTGGCTGTCAGCGAACACGCTGGCGGCGGGTTCGCAGGCCAGCAGCCACGGCCTGGGGGTTGCAGAGGCGCTGGGGCTGATCGATGCGCTGCAGGGCGATGCGGTCGAGGTCGTGGTACTGGGCATCAGTACCGGTATATCCGATCACGGTGCTACCGGTGACACCCTGCTCGAGACGGCCTGGCCGTCACTGCAGACGACCCTGGATGAAATTATCGGGCAGTACCTGGCACGGGACGAAACAGCCAGTGCCAGGTATTACTGATGAACGCCTCTTGAGGCGAGATAGTCGAACAGCGCCGCGCGTCCGCTGCTGAATTCAATAAACTGCACACCGACCTGGTAACGGCCGTTATCGAGGCGTGCATAGACGGTCCGCCCGTGCACCTCGACCAGCAGGTCCTCACCGTCTGCGGCCGGCACCGTGAAGCGAAACAGTGCCGTGACCGGCGCATGATCCTGCAGCCGGACCTCGCCCCCGAACAGCATGTCCACCAGGCTTTTATTACTCTCGACGCGCAGGCCGGTGCGGGAAATATTGGTAACCATGGCCAGTTCCGGCTGGCCGGTCCGCGGACGGATCTCTACCGGCAGGGTGACCTCGATGCGCGGGCTGCCGCGCAGCTCGACCCGCACGGTCGATTCGACACGCCGGCTCTGTGGCGTATCGATGGCATCGATGGAGAAGCTGGATGTGTTGGCGGGTTCGTCCCTGAACATTGCCATATCGATTTTTCCTCTATGAAGCCGTTGCCAGCCGTTTGCTGTTGTCCTCAACAAGTTTGATGGCATCCCGCGCAGGCAGGGGTTTGCCAAGCAGGAAACCCTGGATCATGTCGCAGTTGATATCGCGCAGTGCAGCGAGCTGACTCTCGGTCTCGACCCCTTCCGCCACCACGCGCAGGTCCATGCTGTGCGCCATTTCGACAATGGCACGCGCAATCGCCAGCTCGCTATCCCCCAAATCGATTTCCTGGACGAAACAACGGTCGATCTTCAGGATCCTGAACGGGTAGCGCTTCAGGTGCTCCAGAGACGAATAACCGATACCGAAGTCATCGATGGATATCGGGTAGCCGAAACCCGACAGGGTATTCATGGTATCCATGGCCGCTTCGACATTTTCCATAATGGCGTTTTCGGTAATCTCCAGCTCGATCATCGCCGGGTCTATTTTTGCCATGCCAACCGCGTCATTGATCTGTTCGACCAGGTCGGGCTGGCGAAACTGCACCGGAGAGATATTGATCGATACCGGGAGGTCATGGCCGCTGTCCTGCCACTCCCGCACCTGCCGGCAGGCCGTATCCA
>JABDRC010000220.1 GCA_013041945.1 Halobacteria archaeon | reverse complement strand
AAGGCGTCAATCGCGGTTGCGAACAGCTTCAGTGTGTCGCGCGGCGGCAGTTTTATCCAGCGCGTGATGGAGAGAAAGCCGTCCGGCGACAGTTTCTGCAGGAAGCCGGCCAGTGCCTCGGTCGTATACAGGTGGTTTTCGCTCAGCGCATACTGTCCCGAGGCCGAGGCACTGAAGGAATCCAGCAGCGAGATCTGGATAAGGTCATGGTTGCCCGGGCTGCCGGTGGTAAAGCTGCGTGCCTCGCCAGTGTGCAGCGTGACGCCCGGCTGCGCATGGAGATGTCCGGCGAAGTCGGCATAATCGCTGGCTACCAATCCGGCAAACTGCGGATTCAGTTCGACGGCATCGATGTTTGCCGCCTGATGGTAAAGGGCCTGTAAGACGTCGGCGCCGCCACCGGCACCGAGTATCAGTCCGCGCCTGACCGGCCGCAGATGGTAGGGCAGTGCCGAGGTCAGCTGGTCGAGATGCGCCAGTGTCTCCCGGTCACCGTTATAGCGGGTGATGGCGGACAGCCCGTCGCCGTCGGTGAAGACGCCCAGCTGTGCGGGTGGTTCGGTGGTGGCATGCAGGCTCAGGCCGGGTGCATGGCGCAGCGGGATGGTCGGGCTCTCCACCACGCTCAGCAGGCCCAGCGGGCTGGAGTGCTGCGCGATCACACGGGTATCGCTGATGCGCAGCGTCTGGCTCAGGCCCTTGTAGGGTGACATTTCCAGTGTGCCCCAGCTGGCAGGCAGCATCAGCAGTACCGCGATCAGTGGCAACAACAGCAAGGCCACGGTCACTCCTTGCCGCAGTTCCGCGCAGGCAATCAGGGCAGCACAGACGCCCAGCAGCCCGAGCACCGTCAGCGCCTGCACGGGCAGGACTGCAAACAACAGCAGCAGGATACCGATACTGCCCAGGCCTGCACCGATCAGGTCGGCCGCATAGATATGTGGCAGGCGGGCCTGGTAGTGAATCAGTGCCAGCCCGATGGCGTTGGCGGCAAAGAAAAACGGCACGGCGAGCAACAGGTAGGTGCACAGCAGCCAGATGGCCTGCCACGCATCCCACAGGATCTCCTCGGTATTGAAGGGAATATTTTGCGCGAGCAGGAAGCAGCCAACCGAACTGATGCCGAACAGGGCAAGGTTGATGAGGTAACTGGCCGCAAATCGCCGTAACAGGGGGCGCTGCAGCAGAATGAGGAAGGCGCCGCTGACACCGTAGCCGAGCAGCGCCAGGCTGATCATCATATAGGCGAAATGGTGCCACTGGACGATCGAGAACAGGCGCATGAGCAGCACTTCGTAGGCAAGTGCCGTTGCCGAAACGAGGGCAATGGACAGCACCGGGAGGCGTTGCCTGCCGGATGATTGCTGCGGGCTAATCGTGTCCCCCGGTGAGCGGGACGAACCTGACGGGCAGGATTTGCCGGGTGACGAGTTGTCCGTCCGGTTCTTTACTGACCAGCACCAGTTGCTGTGTAAGGAAGCGGCTGCCGACCGGGACAACCATGAGACCGCCGGGTTTGAGTTGCCTGATCAGCGGCGGCGGGATGTGACTGGCGGCGGCCGTGACCACGATGGCGTCGAAGGGTGCGTGTTCTTCCCAGCCATAATAGCCGTCGCCGATACGCGCCGTGATGTTGTCATACCCCAGTTGTGCCAGATGCTCCTCCGCCTGCTTGCCCAGCGCCTCGATGATCTCGATGCTGTAGACCTGCCCGGCAAGTTCGGCCAGTATGGCTGCCTGGTAGCCCGAGCCGGTGCCGATTTCCAGTATCCGGTCGCCCGGCTGCGGCTTGATCAGGTCGGTCATCAGCGCAACGATGTAGGGTTGCGATATTGTCTGCCCGTGGCCGATGGGTAGCGGCCGGTTGGTATAGGCAAGCGAACGATAGGCCGCAGGCATGAACTCGTGCCGGGGTACATCGCCGATGGCCGTCATTACGCGCGGGTCCAGCTCCTCCTTGTCAAGGTACAGGCTGGTATCGCGCACCGACTGTTCGATTTCTTCAACCAGTTGCTGGCGGTCCCGTGCGTACTCGTCAGCCGCGATTGCCGATACCGGCAACAGCAGCAGCACAATGTAAATCCGCGACAGTGTTTTCCAGTCCACGTTGTTCGTCCCTGTCATGACCCGGTTGTTATGCCAAGTGTAGACGATGTCGGGCCTCCACCGAAACCGCGGCAGCTGCTCCCCCCGGTCCAGCCGATTATTCTATACTGGCCTGTGTATGGTCAGCCGAAGCGTCATTTTGCTTGTTGCAATACTTTCAGGCATGTCCTGTGCGACCCGGGAGACTGTCGACATGAAGCTGGAGCAGAGCGTCTGCGGGCTGAAGGAGCCGCTGGTATTCTGGCTGTGGAGCAATATGGCCGGCAGTCCGGATGCAAACCGGCTGGCCGGACTGCACAACGTCGAGGACATCGACTTCGAAACGAAGGACGCACGGGTCCTGCGCGGCTACAAATTGAAGGCGACCGACGGCAATGGTCAGCTGACTGCGCCCGGGGGCTTTCTGCTCATCATGCAGGGTAATGCCATCCTGGCGGACCAGATCATCGGCGACTTTGCTCCGTTCGCGTCCAGCGGACTGGATGTGTATGCCTATGACTATCGCGGCTATGGCCGTTCCGGCGGCAGCCCGCGACTGAAGGCCATTGTCAGTGACTATGTGGAGCTGCTGGCGGCACTGGATGCCCGCGATTATGCGCAGCACTATGTCTATGCCATGTCGTTCGGCGGGATCGTATTGCTGGATGGTTTCGATTTACACGGACGACTCGATCGCCTCATTGTCGATTCGTCGCCGGGGCGCCTGTCGGACTACGGCTGCCCGTCAGCGTACGATCCCGTCAATCACCTGCCGGCGGATTGCAGTCAGTGCCTGTTCATCACGGGCGCAAAGGACCGGGTCGTCACAGGTTCCATGTCAGGGGAACTGGTGGACACGGCCCGCCAGCGCGGTGCGGCGGTGTTGCACGATGCGCAATTCGGCCACCCGTTCATGGATCATGACCTGTCGGTCCATCGCCGGCGTCTGCAGGTCATCGAAAACTACCTGCTCCACGACCGGAAACCATGAACAGTCCACCCGCTGGCCGATCACCTGATCGGTCAGCCAGTGGCGCCGTCGAGATGTCGCTGTTTGCATGACTTCCGCTATCTCCGGGTAAGGGTGGATTATTTCCTTGTCCCGGGGCGGGTGGCGCCGGTGACGCCGGCCGTCAGGGTGAAGCGCATCGCCTCTTCCATGTTCATGTCGAGCGGGCGGATCGCGCTGCGCGGCATCAGTACGGCATAGCCGCCGATCATGTAACTGAGCGGCAGGTAGACCAGCACGCTGTCCCCGGCGCGAAAGTCCTTGGGCAGGCTGTCGAAGTCGGCCTGCGTGACGAAACCGATCACCTGCATGCCGGTATCGCCGAAGGTGACGGCCACTACCTGGTCGAATTCCTTTTTTGCGGCCGGCGAAAAATAGTTCAGGAAGTCGCGCAGGGCCGGGTAGATCGATTTGATTACCGGTGTATGGTAGAGCAGGGATTCGCCCATCTCGAACAGCCGTTGCACCAGGTAGGCATGCATCAACAGCCCGATGGCGAAGGCCACGGCCAGTCCGGCCGCCATGCCCATGCCGGGCCGGTACAGGTCTTCCGGCAGCCAGATGCGGATCAGGTCACCCAGCATGGCCTCTGCAGAAATCACGAACCAGTAGAGCAGGTAAAGTGTCAACACGACCGGCAGGATGGTAACCAGCCCGGTAAGGATATGTTTACCTATGAATTTCAGCATCTGCGCGGCCTCCGGGGTTGGATAGGGCCAGCATACACGCAGAGGCCTGTTTTCGGGAGCACCACTGAAGGCAAATCGATTGATTGATGACAGGCCGACAAGCACAAAAAACAAACCCCGCCGGTAGCGGGGTCTGTGGATACTGCCTGGTCCGGATACCTCCGGTGTTTCGCCCGATTACATCAGGGCGCGCGTGCAACGACCGTCGGTGCCGAGCGCGACTGCAGGCTCAGCAGGTCAGCGGAGAGTTCCTCGATGTCGGTGCTGACGCTGGCGAGTGCATTCCTCGCCTGCTCGTAGCGGGCCTTCTTGTAGCCGGCGTACAGCAGTCCGCCCGGCATAATGGCCGTGATAACGGCATCGCGGCCATCCAGTTTCTTGTCCGCGACCATCTGCACAAGAGCCTGCTTGTGTTCAATCAACTGGCTGCGCAGTGTCTCGACCTGATCGATGAGTACTTCATGGTCAACAACCGGTAACTGGATGGTGAATTGATCGGTGCCGGACACCGGCGCCAGTGTTTGTTCTGCGTGTGCAGACTGCAACATGAATGCAGTAAGGAAGAACGCGATCATCGTGTACAGTCTGTGCGGTGTGCGGGTCATGGAGGCTCCCTTGTGTGTCCGGTTTTGCAAGAATTTATTCAGGTCTATTCATTTCAGACTAGCATGTTTTATAGATTATATTTATAGGCATTATAAATACAGGTATAAAATTCGTGTGCATATACGAATGAAAACACAAAGCAAAATAAAGAGAGTTTTAACTCAAAATTTGTGAAATTTTTATTCGTATACATTCCGGCTACTTAGTATTATTCCCTTGCCGGTTACAATATGAATCGCAAAACAGGAGCAAACACTCATGAATCCAGTCATGTCAGTTGAATTTACGGTACAGGCCGCGGACGGTGAATTCAAGGAGGAGAGCGTGGCTATCCACGATCCCGAAGAGCTGTTCGCGTTTGTCGCCCCCGGCGGTGGCTGCGAGCAGATTCCTTCCGAGGTGGGCGAGATCAATATAATATTTCTGAAACCCCCTCATGCGAATGTCAGCAATCCGGTTGCGGACATCGCCGCGACCCTGCAGCTGGGCATGGTATTTTTCACCGGCCCCCTGGCGGAGATTGTCCAGACGTCACAGGAAATACTCGACAAGGCGGGCCGCGGCGAACTCGCTGCCGCTTTTCTCGGGTCCATCGGCGCCGGCCGCTGACCGGTTGCCGTAACCAGCCGCCTGGTAACGATGCCACCCTGGACATCCTTCGTCGTGCCGGTGCGGGAGTGGCGAGTAATGCGCGGTAATCAACCCGGCGGACCGGTGAGGGACTTGCCGCTACCCGATTCGCTTCTATAGAATAGCGGCCTGCTCAGAACAGGGAGTTGTCAATGTCCGACCAGCAAGCAGTTTTTGACAAGGCTATGGCGCTGATCGATGCCGCCAACAGCGAAGATCCGAACACCGTCAGCGTGGACGGCCGGGAGTGGCCGAAGGAACTGCTGTATTCACACCGCATGTCCGACATGCTGGCGCGGTTCGCGCCCGATGCCGATGACGCAGTGAAACTGGCCATTCGCGCGCAGCACATTCAGCGCTGGAAATCGGCACGCACGGATTACCCCATGGACCGCATCGGTTACCTGCAGTGGCGCAAGGACCTGTACAAGATACAGGCGCAGACCGCGGCCGACCTGCTGGTGCAGGCAGGCTACGGTGATGACGTGGTCGGCCGGGTGAGCGAGTCGGTTGCCAAGAAGCGTATCAAGGAAAATCCGGACACGCAGTTGCTGGAAGACGTCACCGACCTGGTGTTCATCGAACACTATATGCTGGAGTTTGCCGGCAAGCATCCCGAGTACACGGAAGAGAGGTGGCTGGACATCGTCCGCAAGACCTGGAACAAGATGTCCCCCGGGGCGCAGCAGTTTGCACTCGGAGGTCACATCACGCTGCCCGAGCCACTGGTCCCGCTCATCAAGAAGGCGATCGCCACCGAGTGACGCGGGCACGCCGCTGCCCGCATGCTGTGCACTACTGCAGGCTCTGCAGGAATCCGAGGCCGTCGCTGCCTTCCAGTTTCACGCCGACCGGTGAGACGTTCCATATATTGTCGCAGTATTCGCGAATCGAGCGGTCCGAGGAGAACCAGCCCATGCGGGCGGTATTCAGGATGGACATTCGTGCCCAGGTCTCCACATCGCTGAATATCTCCGCCACCTGCTGCTGGCATTGAGTATAGGCGGCATAGTCCGCAAACACGTGGAACGGGTCATTCTCCAGCAGCGAATCCAGCAGTGGCTCGAACAGGTCGCAATCCCCGTGTGAAAACAGTCCGCTGCGGATCAGGTGGATCACTTCCTGCAACTCGACGTTGTTTTCGACAAAGCCTGCCGGGCTGCCGCCTTCCTGCGCCAGGGCCTGGATCTCGCTGGCCGTGTGGCCGAACAGGAAAAAGTTTTCCGCGCCAACCGCCTCCCTGATCTCGATATTGGCGCCATCGAGGGTGCCGATGGTGAGTGCGCCATTCATCGAGAATTTCATGTTGCCGGTACCGGATGCTTCCATGCCGGCCGTGGAAATCTGCTCCGACAGATCGGCTGCCGGATAGATGCGCTGCCCGTTGCTGACATTGAAATTCGGCAGGAAGATCACCTTCAGGCGACCACGCACCTGGGGGTCGCGGTTGACGATATCGGACACGCCGGTGATCAGGCGAATGATCAGCTTCGCCATGTGGTAGCCCGGTGCCGCCTTGCCGGCGAACAGGAAAGTGCGCGGCGCTATATCGGCATCCGGGTCCTGCCTGATCCGGTTGTACAGCGCGATGATGTGCAGCACGTTGAGATGCTGGCGCTTGTATTCATGGATACGCTTGACCTGCACGTCGAACAGCGAATCGGGATCGGCCGCGATACCGGTGACCTTTCTGAGATGGTGTGCCAGCTGCTGTTTGTTGTAGTGCTTGATGTCACGCCAGCGGGCACGGAAATCCGCGTCTTCCGCCAGTGGCTCCAGTCCGCGCAGCATGTCCAGGTCTTTCGCCCAGCGCTCGCCGAGGGACTCGTCCAGCAGCGCCGCCAGACGCGGATTGCTGAGCACGATCCAGCGCCGCGGGGTGACGCCATTGGTCTTGTTGCTGAATTTTTCGGGTGACAGGGCATGAAAATCCTTCAGCACATTTGATTTGAGCAGCTCCGTGTGCAGGTTGGCGACACCGTTGATGGCGTGGCTGCCGATACAGGCCAGGTGCGCCATGCGCACCGATTGTTCCCCAGTGTCATCGATGATCGACATGCGCGCAACCTGTTCGGTATCGCCCAGGTAGCGTATACGCACATCGTCGAGGAAGCGCTCGTTGATTTCGTAGATGATCTCCAGGTGGCGCGGCAGCAGGTGCCCGAACAGGGACAGCGACCAGCACTCCAGCGCCTCGGGCAGCAGGGTGTGATTGGTATAGGCGAAGGTGGCCTCGGTGATATCCCAGGCGGCCTCCCATTCCATGCCGTGTTCATCGATCAGCAGGCGCATCAGTTCCGGCACGGCAATGGCCGGGTGGGTGTCGTTGAGCTGGATGGCGAATTTACTGTGGAACCGGTCCAGTGACAGCCGCTGCCGGAACAGGATGCTGATCATGTCCTGCAGGGCACAGGAGACGAAGAAATACTGCTGCCCGAGCCGCAGCTGCTTGCCCTGTTCCGGTTCGTCGTTGGGATAGAGTACCTTGGTCAGGTTCTCGGAAACGATCTTGTTGTCCACGGCGCGGAAGTAATCGCCTTCGTTGAAGGCCGCAAAATCGAAGGACTCCGGTGCCGCGGCGCTCCACAGCCTGAGCGTGTTCGCCGTATTGCAGCGGTAACCCGGCACGGGTGTATCGTAGGGTACACCCCTCACGATCCGCTCCGGGTGCCAGTGCACCCGCGACCGTCCCTCTTCATCGGTGTAGCGCTCGGTATGACCGCCGAATTTGACATCGACCGTCCACTCCGGTCGCGCGATTTCCCAGGGATTGCCGTTGCGCAGCCACATGTCTGACAGTTCAACCTGCCAGCCGTTGCGCAACTCCTGGTGAAAGATGCCGTACTCATAACGGATGCCGTAGCCGAGGGTGGGGATCTCCAGTGTTGCCAGGGAGTCGAGATAGCAGGCGGCAAGACGGCCGAGACCGCCGTTGCCCAGCCCGGGTTCCTCTTCCTGCGCCATTATTTTTTCCAGGTCCAGGCCAAGTTCCTGCATGGCGGTGCGGGTGGTGTCGAGCATGTCCAGATTCACCAGGTTGTTGCCGAGATGCGGACCCATCAGGAATTCGGCGGAGAGGTAGGCCACCGTACGCGAACCCTCGCGGGTGTAGGTCGTTGCGCTGCTGACCCAGCGCTGCAACAGGCGATCCCTGACCAGGTAGGCCAGCGCCAGGTAGTAGTCGTTGAAGGTGGCGATGGTCGGGAATTTACCCTGCAGGAAAAACAGGTGGTCGAGGAATGCCCGTTTGATCGACGCCTTGTCCATGCCGGTGCGGATGGTGTCCACCGCCAGGGCCGAACTCAGCATCTCCGGCTTTGTATTCATGTGCAGATCCTCCGATCGCCTTGCCCGCGGGTACGTGCCTTGCTGCCAGTCTGTCACGCAAGACCGAAACACAGTGTTATCACCGCCATACAGGGTCCCCGTTCGATGCAGCTTTCTCCGGATCTCCGGTGCAGGATATGTGCCGCAGGCCGGCCGTTGGGCCCAGCCTGCAGTCCGGCGGCGGTTGGGTGCAGCATCATACCGCGGAATACGGGGGGCGGGCTGCCCCGACGGCGCGCCATAAGCACCAGTTTAGTGCATTTGATGGTCGCCGGGCACGCTGATTGTGCGCTGCGGGCGCGAAAAGACCACAAATTCGCCCCTTTTTGACTGGCCTGACTTTTGCAATGTAGTTCTGTGTCGCCATGCAGGCCACACAACCATCCCGGGAGGACCAAGTCATGTCAGCCGCCTTAGCCCACAATTACCTGCCGGCCGGAAAATACATTCTCAATCACGACATCATGAGCGCGACCGCGGAGGGTGTGGTCGGCAATCATTTGTATTCAGGACGCGCACTGGGCATGTCCGAGCCCTGGGACATCATCCAGCTGCACCCGGATCTGCAATCCCAGTGGCCGGCCATCAGTGACCACTACCGGCGTATCGGGCTGACCCATACGCAGAACGTAATCTGGCACCTGGGTCTGAGGGAGCTCGGTGCACATATCGGTTACCAACCCTCGGTGTTTTACTTCGGTCCGCGGGAATGCACCTTCTGGGGCGACCATGAATGGCTCGAGACCGTTGAATATATCAATTCCAAGAACAACTTCATGGCACTGGCGGAAGAGCTCGGTGTCGATGTGCCCGGGACATTGTGCTTCGATTCAGTGACCGATATCGACGCGGGCGCCGTGCGCGAGATGGCCTTCCCGTGTTACCTGAAGGCGGCCGTATCGGTATCGGGCGTAGGGATCTACCGCTGCGAGGACGAGGCCGCCCTGACCAATGCCATGGGCCGCTTTGCCGAAGGCGTCCCGGTGCAGTTGCAGGAGGAGGTGGTGGCCGACCGCTTCCTGAACCTGCAGTACCGGGTGATTGACAACACAGTCGTGCGGCTTGCCGCCAGTGAGCAACTGCTGGACGGTCCCGTTCACCAGGGGAACCGTGTGCCGGCGCGTCACACACCCTGGGCGGCTGTCGATGTGATGGCCGAGTGGCTGGTGGATCACGGCATGAAGGGTATCTTTGCCTTCGATGTGGCCGTCGCCCAGACAGACACAGGCTTGCGCTTTCCGGTCATCGAATGCAACCCGCGTTACAACGGGGCCACCTATCCCACCATGATCGCGCAGAAGCTCGACATACCCGAGTGGTCTGCCATGTACATGCCAACCCGGCGCAGGACGCTGAGCGATGTCGATCTCGACGGGATTGAATTTAACAGCCGCACCGGCGAGGGCGCCATTATCGTCAACTGGGGAACGGTGCTGACTGGCAAGCTGATGATCCTGATGGCGGGCTCGCCGGAATTCCAGGAGGCCCTGGCAGTAGAACTCGATGCACGCCTCTGCTAGGGTAGCCGGCATCTGACCCGGAACACCGGTTCCGGGCGTTGCCGATAACACAAACAAACCTTTATGCCAGATTCAGGTAGCTATTCGCTCATGGTGCATGGTGGGGCCGGGGCACTCGACAACGTCTCGGACGACAAGACTGCAGTTCGTTACCTGGAGAGCATCCGCAACACCCTGGAACACGGACGGGAAATTCTCAGGCTGGGCGGTTCCGCCCTGCAGGCGGTCGAGGCCTGCGCCTCCCTGCTGGAAGACGATCCCGTGTTCAACGCCGGCTGTGGCTCGGTACTGAACGAGGATGGCAAGGTGGAAATGGATGCCGCCATCATGGACGGACGCGACCTGTCCGCCGGTGCCGTTGCGGGCGTCAGCAATATTGCCAACCCGGTTCAGCTGGCGCGACTGGTCATGTCCGAGAGCGAGCATGTGCTGCTGATCGCCGAGGGTGCGATGCGCTTCGCCGACCACTGCGGTATGCAACATGTCCCGGAGCATTATTTCTATACGCCTGATCGTGTCGAGCAGCTGAAACAGGCCCGCCTCAGGCACAAGGTCATGCTCGACCACGACGATACCGAGGCAGACAGCGAGGATCAGAAATACGGAACTATCGGTGCCATCGCGCGCGACCCGCAGGGCAACCTGGCCGCCGCAACCTCGACCGGCGGGGTGGTCAACAAACGCATGGGTCGGGTCGGTGACTCGCCCATCGTCGGGGCCGGAGTCTATGCCGACAACGAGACCTGCGCCGTTTCCGCCACGGGTTACGGTGAAGACTTCATGCGTACGGTCATCTCGAAGACCATTTCCGACTTCATGTTCATGCAGGGTTTGCCGGCCGTCGAGGCCACTGCAGCCGGCATCGAGTACCTGACCCGCAAGGTCGGGGGCCGGGGTGGTGTGATCGTCATCGACAAGGACGGCAGCTGCGCCAGCGGATTCACTACCAAAAAGATGATCCATGGCTGGATCGAGCATGGCGGTGAAACAGTGGTGCGTTTCTGACGCCCGGGCTGTCCCGGCGGTCAGGGTGCCGTGCGTTATTCACGGACTGGGATCGGGGTGTGCCGCGTGGATGGCCTGGATTCCTTCCAGGACCCCGGCAGACAGATTGACATCGATGCTGGCGATATTGCTGCGCAATTGATCCATGGTGGTTGCACCGATGATGGTGCTGGTAAGGAACGGCCGGCTGTTGACGAACGCCAGCGACATCTGTGCACAGTCGAGGTCGTGTGCACGGGCGAGGGCCGAATATTGAGCGGTGGCCTCCTCGGCGGCCGGGCTGCTGTAACGCGTATAGTCCGGGAACAGCGCCAGCCGGCTGCCCGCGGGACGGGCGCCGTCCAGGTACTTGCCGGACAGTACCCCGAAGCCCAGCGGTGAATAGGCCAGCAGGCCGCAATGCTCGCGCCAGGACACTTCCGCGGCGCCCGTTTCATAGGTTCGGTTCAGCAGGCTGTAGGGGTTCTGCACCGTGACCATGCGCGGCAGGCCCTGTTGTTCGGCGACCTGCAGGAAACGCATGATGCCCCACGGGGTTTCGTTCGACAGACCGATGTAGCGGATCTTGCCGGCCCGTATGAACTCGTCCAGCACCGCCAGCGTCTCCGCCACGGGTGTGAAATCCTCCTGGCCGCCGGGTGTGAAGTCCCGCTGGCCAAAGCGGTTGGTGTCGCGTTCCGGCCAGTGCAGCTGGTAGAGATCGATGCAGTCGGTCTGCAGTCGCCGCAGACTGTCATCGAGCGCGGCCTGCAGGTGTTCACGGTTGAAGCGCGTGCGGCCCTGGCGGATATGCTCGACCCAGTCGGCCCCCGGTCCCGCAATCTTGCTGGCCAGGACGATCCGGTCACGGTTGCCGGTCTTGCGCAGCCAGTGGCCGATGATTTCCTCGGTATGGCCATAGGTCGCTGCCTTCGGCGGGATGGAATAGAGTTCCGCGGTATCGAAGAAGTTCACGCCCTCGGCCAGTGCATAATCCATCTGTTCGAAGGCCTCGGCCTGCGTGTTCTGTTCGCCCCAGGTCATGGTGCCGAGACAGATGACGCTGACGTCGGTATCGGTGTTGCCAAGTTTGCGGTATTGCATGTGCGGCGGATCCAGTCGTTTGTCAGTCCGTAGTGTAGCCAAAAGCGGGGTGCGCGACAGCGCGGGCTATTTGCTCCCCACGTGATAAGGCATACACTGGAGTCCACCATGCATGCGAAATCACCCCTGCAGTATGTACTCCGGCACCCGGGACGCTTCCTGTTCGACGTGTTGCGTGGATTCCGTGACAACCAGGGCCTGCTGCTGGCCGGTGCGGTGGCCTATTACACCCTGCTGTCGATCATCCCGGTGTTTGCGCTGGTGCTGATCGTGCTGTCCCAGTTCGTCGAGCAGGCCCAGCTGCACGATACCGTGACCACCATCCTGGCGCTGGTCGCGCCGATACGGTCCGACGTCATCGCCACACACCTCGAGGCCTTCCTGTCGCACTGGAAGGTGATCGGCACCATGGGCCTGCTGTTGCTGCTGTTTTTCAGCTCGCTGGCGTTCACGGTACTGGAAAATGCCATGTCCATGATTTTCTTTCATCGCCGCTTCAGGCACAGCCGGCACTACCTGGTGTCGGTCATTCTGCCGTATGCGTATATCTCGTTACTGGCGGCGGGTTTCCTGGTAGTCAGCCTGATGTCCGGCTGGCTGGACCAGCACAGCGCCGACACACCCTCGCTGCTCGGCATCGATATCGATATGTCGAGTACCACGGCGACCACCCTGTACCTGCTGGGCGTGTTCGGCGAGGTCCTGCTGCTGACCTCGGTCTACCTGGTGATGCCGGTCGGGCAACTGGCCTGGACGCATGCCCTGGTCGGCGGCATCGCGGCCACGCTGTTGTGGGAACTGACGCGCCATGCCCTGGTGTGGTATTTCACCACGCTGTCGTTCGTCAGTATTATCTACGGCTCGCTTGCCACCACCATTATCATCCTGCTCAGTTTCGAATTCGCGGCCATCATCCTGTTGCTGGGCGCGCAGGTCATCGCCGAGTACGAACGCATCGATCACGGCGGTGTAACGCCGGGACCCGATCAAGCGGGGTTAACGGGGCCGGAGATCAATTGACTCTGACCCCGTTGATACCCTAGTTAGCCAGAACCATCCCGGCCTCACCGGCTAGCACGGCATGGCCGGCCCTGGTCGGATGGATACCGTCCCAGAAGAGGTAGTTATCCGGCTTCTTGCAGGAGAAGGGGGGTATGCCCGGTGTGACGCAGGCAGCGTCCACATTCATCAGCCCGGCACCCTGCGGATCAGCGACGGTGTCCCGGATGAACTGAAATGCGTCCAGCCGCTTGAAGCTGATACCGGGCAGCGCGAATTCAAGGCCAGCCAGCAGGGCCTCCAGTGCTGCATTGAAACTCATCGATGCAGCGGTTGCGCCCGCGGCCAGGCCGGGGAAGAGGCCATCAGCGAGGAGGATCGCCGGGGTGAGTCCGACATCCGGTGCATTGCCGATCAGGAAGTCAGTTGCGCCGGCCAGGTACAGTGCGGTGATGTTGTCCTGGATGGCGACAATGGCAGCTGTGATGACCGCTGCCGGGTCGGCGCTCTGGACGGCATCACGCACATCGTTGCCGCCAAGCCAGAGGACAACCAGTGCCCCGTCGAGCAGGCTTGCGCTGTTCGGCAGGCCGGTGAATGCGCTGACCTGCACGGCCAGGTTGACGTTGATGCCGTCATCGCGGGCCCGGGCGCCGCCCACGGCATAGTTCGTGAAGACACCGGGTACCCGCCAGGCCGGACCGACGCTCTTGTTGAGCTTGAGGGTCTTGCCAAGCTGTTCGATCCAGGTGGCGCCGTTACTGAGATGATGCCCGCCTTTTGCATACGGTGCCGACGGGACCAGGAAGGGACTCAGCGTGTCATACGGCGGTACTGTCTGTTCGCCCCGGAGTGCGAAGGCATTGCCCGGGTCGGACAGGCTGTCACCGAATACGACAAGCCTGCTGTAGTCACCGGCCGATACCCGGGCCGGGATTACCGCAAGACAGGCCAGCAGGGTCATGATTGTGATGTGTCTGGTGATGTTATCAGGCATGTGTGCTTCCTCCCGTTATCAGTCGTGATTATTATTCATGTGATGATGTTCGTGCCGATGACGAGACACCCATCAGTTCACATATTATCATAGCGGATACGGGCATACGTCCCACTGACATGCCTCTTTCAGTGCCGGTGAAATCCCTGTGCCGGTCGGGGTTAATAATGCAATGCGCGAATCGATCAGAACAGGCACTCAAAACCGGGAAGAGCTCGTGGACATTACCGCGCAGGTCAACTCCATCGTGCAGGCCAGCGGGGTGCGCAACGGGCTGGTGAATGTGTATGCCCAGGGCGCCACCGCCGCCATCATGATCCAGGAAAACTGGGACGAGAGTGTGCAGACCGACGTGGTGCACCTGCTGCGCAAACTGATTCCGAAGGGCGTGTGGCTGCACGACCGGCAGGACGGCAACGGCGATTCACACCTCAAGTCGGGGCTGGTCGGTCCCTCGGAAACAATACCGCTGATCGACGGCCAGCTGGGGCTGTCGCGCTGGCAGAATATTTTTCTGTGCGAGTTCGACGGTCCGCGCAGCGAGCGGACGGTTGTGTGTACGGTGATTGCCGACGTCGAGTAGGCTTTCGGTAACCCGCTGTCGGGCGGCCGGCACCATCGGCTCGATGCCGCGGAGCAACGAGTTCCCCATTTCCATACCCGCGCTTTACATTGAGGCGGGGTTGAGAAAATTATTACAAGTTAATGTAAATACAAGGGAAGCTATACGCGAGCCATACGATCGGCAGCGATGCGGGTGGTGACAGGCGAAATATTTTGCCCCACATGGTCTAGACTCGGTCGAGGAGGCATAAACAGGGAAAAGCGCGTGTCGTGTCCGGCAGACCGGTGCGGACAGGCGCCGGGAGTGATGCCATGATCGCCAAACTGTTGCGCAGGCTGGTTCATCCTGCCACCAAGGTGCCCGATGAGATCGCGGTCTGCGAGTTCGACTGTCGCCGGACGGAATGCCTGCACGGAGACTGGGCGAAATGCGAGCGGCGCCTCGGCAAGCAGGCACCGCAACAGCAGGGACAGGACATCAGAACCGGATGATACGAGTTGGCAGTGCAGGGCCAATGCGCCGGCTGCTCCCTGACGGCTTGATGCCTGTTCCGATTGTTTACCCGCGGGCGGGACCTGCCTTTGCCGGAATCCGTATGCTGAAGCACGGTTTGTTATTCGCACATCGCCAGCCGGTGTTATAGTTTTCCCCCTGCAGGGGGTATGCATGACAACCGACCAGGCCGTTTTATTCACATTACTGTTTTTCGTCTTCGCCTTCCTGATCTGGGGGCGTCTTCGCTATGACCTGGTGGCATTCATTGCGCTGACGGCGGCGCTGCTGCTCGGTGTGGTGCCCAAAGAGCAGGCGTTCTCCGGGTTTGGTCATCCGGCCACCATCATTATTGCGCTGGTGCTGATCGTCAGCAAGGGCCTGTCCAACTCCGGTGTGGTCGAACTGGTTGCCCGGCAGGTCAGCCGCTTTTCGCAGTCGGTGCAGACGCACATCACCGCCATGTCCGGGATCGCGGCCGGCCTGTCCGCGGTGATGAATAATGTGGCGGCACTGGCGCTGTTGATGCCGGTGGACATACAGGCGGCCAACAAGGCCAAACGCTGCCTCTCGCTGACGCTGATGCCGCTGTCCTTCGCTACCATCCTCGGCGGTCTGATTACGATGATCGGTACACCGCCCAACATTATCATTGCCGAGTTTCGTCAGCAGGCGTTGGGGGAGAGCTTCGCCATGTTCGATTTTGCACCGGTGGGGCTGGCCTGTGCCGTTGCCGGTGTAGTGTTTGTCGCCCTCATCGGCTGGCGCCTGTTGCCGGCGGGTTGCCGGGAGGCGGATCCCGCACGGCAACTGCTCGATGTCGCCGGCTACGTTGCCGAGTTGCACGTGCCGGAGAATTCCCCGGCCATCGGTCAGCGGGTGCGCGACCTCGATGCGGTGGCGGAAGATAACGACGTGGCGATCGTCGGCCTGATACGGCGGGCAAAGCGCTTGCCCGGCCACGCGCGGCTGGCGGTAGTCGATGCCGGGGATATCCTGGTGGTGGAGGCGCTACCGGAGGCGATTGACAAGATCGCCGGCGCACTGAAGCTGGATTACCAGGCTAAAGGCCGCGACAGCGGGTCGCTCAGCAGTGACGACATGTCGTTGCTGGAGGTGGTGGTGCCGGGCGGGGCGCGCATCGAGGGGCGGACGGCCTTTGCGCTGCGTCTGCAGAACCGCTTCGACGTGACGCTGCTCGGTGTGTTACGCCAGGGCAAACAGTTCCGCCAGCGGGTGCGGCATGTCGATATCCGCGCCGGTGATGTGCTGTTGCTGTTTGGTCCTGTCGAGACGCTCACCGCGATCAGCAGCTGGCTCGGCACCCTGCCGCTGGCCAGTTCCAGGGACCTTGCCCTGATCAAGCGTCACAAGGCCTGGCTGGCGGCCGGCCTGTTTGCACTGGCCATCCTGCTTGCCAGCACCGGTGTCGTGTACCTGCCGGTGGCGCTGGGCATTGTCGTGGCCGCCTATGTGCTGCTGAATATCCTGCACGCCCGCCAGGTGTATGACTCGGTCGAATGGCCGGTGATTGTCCTGCTGGGTTCCATGATACCGTTCGGGACGGCGCTGGAGACCAGCGGCGGTACCGCCCTGATTGCCGATGCCATTACCGGCCTGGCCGCCGGCTATTCCCCGGTCGTGGTGCTGACATTGCTGATGGTGGTCACCATGACGCTGTCGGATGTGATGAACAATACGGCAACGGCGGTTATCGCCGCGCCGATTGCACTGGATATCGCCAACCGTTTGCAGGTGAACCCGGATCCTTTCCTGATGGCCGTGGCGGTGGCGGCGTCCTGCGCCTTCCTGACGCCGATTGGTCACAAGAACAATACGCTGGTGATGGGGCCTGGCGGCTACCGCTTCGGCGATTACTGGCGCATGGGCCTGCCGCTGGAAATCCTTATCGTGCTGGTCTCCGTACCCATGATCCTGTGGGTGTGGCCGTTCTGAGCCGGCTCAGCGCCGCCGGTGGCGGATCTTCAGCGACAGCC
>JABDRC010000211.1 GCA_013041945.1 Halobacteria archaeon | reverse complement strand
TCCGGGAAGGCCTCGGGATCGATGCCGAACCAGCCGGCGTAGGTGCCGCAGACATGCAGGTCCACATCCGCGCCGGTGGTAATGTCGCGGGCAATCGCATCCAGTCCGGGATCGTCTGCAAGGTTCGCCGTGGTCAGGGCAAACTGTTCCTCGCCGTGGCTGACAACAGCGACCGGCAGCCCGGGGAAACGTGCCCGCAGGCGCTCGATGTCGGCGCGCACCCCGCTTAGCAGCTTGCCCAGTATATCCGCGTCGCCGCTGACGATTTCGAAAACGATACCCGCCGGTGCCTCCTCGGCCGCCAGCAGTGCCTCAATATCATCCGCCGCAACAGCGCTCGCCTGGAATCCGGCAAGCGCGGTTAGCAGGGTGACTGTAACGAGTACCATTCTCATTTCGTGAGCCTTTCAGCCAGGATCAACGGGGTCGGACTCGACAGGCCAGACGTTAAACTGCTGTATCAATCGTGTCCGGGCCCATTGATTTCCAGAACCTATTTTAGGTAATAATGTGCTCTGACACCATTTTGTAATTTGCGTATGATTCAGATATGGAAGCGATGACGGAAACCGATACGACCAGAAGCGAGAAGAGCGGTCGAATCAACAAACTCGTGTATGCCGGTCTTCTCCTGCCAATGGCCCTCCTGGTGCTGATTGTTGGATATTTTCTTGCCAAGGGATGGCAGGAAGACCGCATCGAAGAGATGCTCCATTACGATGATACCCAGCTCCAGCTGGTCAGCGGTTTCCTGGGTGCCGAGGTAATTCTTTCGCTGAAACATCTGCACTCCATTTCCACGGAACTCTTTACCCTGCAGGCGCTGGATTCACCGGAGCCGAAACAACTGCGCATACTGGAATCTTCCTTTCTGACGCTCGCACGACGCAATCCGCTGTATCAACAGATCCGGTGGATTGATGCATCCGGTATTGAACGGGCAAGGATAATGCGTGATCGGGGAGAGCCCTTCGTGGTGGAGCCGCGGGACCTGCAGGACAAGAGCGACCGCTACTACTTCAAGGCGGCCAATGCAATGCTGCCCGGTGAGCTGTATATATCCCGCATTGACCTCAATGAAGAGCACGGACAGATGGAGATGCCGCCGAAGCCGATGCTCCGTATTGCCACGCCGGTAGCGAACAGTGAACAGAAACGCCGCGGTATTATCGTCATCAATATCGAGATGAAATACCTGTTTGAATTCATCCGTACCAGGAAGCAGGCGGACCTGGAGGTGGAATACTTGCTGGTCAACCAGGAAGGGGTTCTGTTGAATGCCAGTACTGAGAACGCCCTGACCATGGAAGGGGAGGAGCCGGGCATGGATTTCTCCGCACTTCATCCGGACGTCTGGGAGACAGTATCTGCGCGCGACGTGGGTAACCTGGAATCAACAGACGGATTGTGGACCTGGAGAAAGCTGTCCCCGGTAAATACCTTCAAGAAGTTGAACCTGGTATTTCCGCAACATATGATCGCGTTTGACCAGATGATCTCTGACGACTTCTCGCTGTCGCTGATAGCGCATCGGCCAATCGAAACCATGGAAGCCATGCGTCGCGAGAATCTGATGCTGATTACCCTCGGCAGTATTTTTATCCTGTCTGTTTACGCGATTACACTGTTCTTTTACCTGAGTGGCACTGCCCGCGCACGACGTGCGGAGATTGAGGCGGCCTATGCCAGGGAACGTGTCGCGAGCATGGGGCGCATGAAAGAACTTGAGCAGCGTTTCCATCGCCTGGTCGATGCCAGCAGTATCGGCCAACTGGTCGTTGACAGTGATGGCCGTATTGAAATTTCCAACCTTGCAGCAGAACGAGTGCTCGGCTACGAAAGAGGGGAGCTCGAAGGTGTCCTGGTGGATACAATGTTGCCGGCCGATTTGCGGGAACAACATGTACACCATCGAGAGCAATATCTGCAGGAGCCGGAAGCTCGCATGATGGGTACGGGGCGTGAATTGAAAGCCGTCAGAAAAGAAGGCTCGACGATACCCGTGGAAGTGGGGCTGACCCCCTACACAGACCAGGACCGGCAGTTGATCCTGGTGAGTATCATCGACCTGTCTCATCGGGACAGTGCGGGCAGAAGCAGATAGGCAGGGTCACAAAGGGGCCGGATACTTTATTCAGGGCAGAAAATGTGCGCGGCCCTTTTCCGCCTTCCAGGAGCGGGCTCTTGATTCCTCCCCTTCCCGTGCTCCGCCGCTGCATATTGCGATCTGTCCATGGCGAACACAGCCCGTCTCGTGGTCGTCGACGAGCCCCGCCGATTGCATGCAGGCATAACAAATCATCAGGGCACAATTTCTCCTGATATCAGGTTACATTGTCCCGTGACCCATTATTCTCATCCGGCCGGACATGTTGCAGGACCAGGCGTAGAGAATTCATGATGAAGTGGACCGAATGGACCCGGGGCCGCCTGCGTGGGCGGCCGGATAGCGAGCACGAGCAGGCGCTTATTCGTGTCGTTATCATGAGCCTGATCTTCCTCTATTTTTCCACCACGGAACTTGATCCGGTCATCCTGCTCGCAGGCAGCTATCTGGCGGTAGCAGTCGTCATATTCGCATGGATTCTGCTTTCACCGGCAAAGAATGTGCCCCGGCGGGTGCTGGGAATCGTCGGCGATATGGCAGGGGCCTCCTGGGGCCTGGCCCTGGCAGGCGAGGCGGGCACCCCGCTGGTCGCCCTGTATCTCTGGGTCGTGGTTGGCAACGGGTTTCGCTATGGCCTGAACTATCTTGTGTTCTCCACGCTGTGTGCCGCAGCCGGATTAACTGCCATCCTGATATTTTCTCCATTCTGGTCAGACCACTTGTGGTTCGGACTCGGGTTGCTGATCACCCTGGTGCTGGTGCCGTTGTACATGGCCGGATTGATCCGGAAGCTGCACCAGGCGATCAGGGTGGCGGAGGAAGCCAACCGTGCCAAATCACGGTTCCTGGCCAAGATGAGTCATGAACTGCGGACGCCCCTCAACGGCATTATCGGCATGAGCGATTTGCTCACAACCACGTTGCTTGACAGGGAACAAAAGGAATATACCGGCGCCATCCAGACATCGGGACATACCTTGCTGGCATTGATCGAGGATATTCTCGATATTTCAAAAATTGAAGCCGGCAAGCTTGTCAGCGAATCAAGGCCGTTTGACTTGCATGCGCTGGTGAACAATACCGTCAAGACATTCACTTCGCAGGCCAGGAAGAAAGACCTCGATCTGAATTGCCACATCGATCCTGCCATACCGTTCCGGCTGCAGGGCGACGAGCTGCATGTCCGGCAGATATTGATGAATTTGCTCAGCAATGCCATCAAATTCACCGGGCAGGGCGGCGTCACCGTTATGGTGCAGCACCTTGAAGATGCACCGGATAAACGTGCATGGATCCGGTTCAGGGTGATTGATACCGGCATCGGCATGCCGGAAGAGGCCCAGGAGAATATCTTCGAGAGATTTGTCCAGGCTGATGCCACGGTTACACGTGAGTATGGCGGAACAGGTCTTGGCACGGCGATTTCCAGGGAACTGGCTACATTGATGGGCGGCCGCATTGGTCTTGAAAGTGCGGAAGGCAAGGGGACGATGTTCTGGTTTGACCTGCCCTTTGAGCGCCAGCCCGCTGTCAGCAAGCAGGACCTGGCACATTCGTCTTTTCCCGATGCACGCGTGCTTGTCTTGCTGAGCGATGCTGTCATCCCGCAAGTCGAAAAGTATTTACAGAGGTGGGAATTGAAATTCGAGGCAGTCACGGGTACGGCGCAGCTGTTTTCCCGGCTGGTTACCGCCAGTGAACAATCCAGACCGTTTCGCACCGTGATTGTCGAGAGAGAGCTGTTGAGTATGGATGCCGCACAGTTCGCCGACTCCATCAAAGAGGAGACGATGCTTGCCAATGTGTCGTTGATTCTCATTGACTCAAGGCTTGAATCCGGCGATATGGAATCCCTGATGATGACGGGTTACTCTGCGGTGCTGTATACACCGGTCGACGAATCGCTGTTGTTCAATGCGGTTCACGAGGCCTGCGCGGAACATCAGCTTTCGCAGGGGGTGGCCTCGCTGGCCGACTACTTCAGGGAAAGGGACAAAGCCCGCAGCGCACGCGTACTTCTGGCGGAAGATAATGATGTGAACCAGACCGTGCTCACGGCTATTCTGGAACGCGCCGGGCATCAGGTGCAGTTAGCCGGCGATGGCGAACAGGCGCTGGATATTCTGACCGAAAGGGATACGGATTTCGATATTGTGATTCTGGATATGAACATGCCGAAAATTTCAGGCCTGAATGTGCTCAAGGCCTATCACTTCATGGAAACAGACATGGATATGCCGGTGATCATGCTCTCGGCGAATGCCCTTCCCGAAACTATCGAAGAATGCAGGGAGGCCGGGGCCGATGATTACCTGACCAAGCCGGTCGATGCCAGGAGACTGATCGAGACCATCGACAGGCTCACCCGGCCGGCGATGGAGCATGACAGGGGCACGGCCGATATCCGGCCTTTCCCTGCGGCAATGCAGCCCGATGGAACTGCGTGGCGCTATATTGACTCGGCATCGCTCGACAAACTGGAAAAATTTTCGTCCAGGCCTGATTTTCTTCCCGGGGTGCTCCGGCAGTTCATCGGTGACGGGGAAAAGCAAATCGCCGCACTCCAGTATGTCTCCTCTGCCGATGATCGGGGCGCCTTCCTGAAGATTGTGCATGAATTCAAGGGAAGTGCGGCCACCGTGGGGGTAAGCTCGATCGCGCAAATATGCGTCGAGGCGGAGAGCAAACAGCGACAGGAGCTGGATCGTTCCAGCATGGTGGACTATGTCGGCCAGCTGGAAAAGCTGTATCAGGGCGCTTGCCGGGAGCTGGAAGTATACCTCGCACGAAGCCGGCATTGACCGGGTCCGCTGCATGACACGGGCACCCGGCAGGCGACAAACGGGCGATGGCCGCCGGGACGCACACTGCGCATCCGCTGGTCGAAGACCAGGCAAGTCCCGGGTCAGGCCCGGGACTTGACGGCCTGTTGCGCTGCCGTGTCCTCTTTAAACAACAGAGTGCTGCAAAAGGACTGGCTGCTGCGCGCTACATTTCCCTCGAATCCGGCAGGCTACCGGACGGGACATGTCCTTGCGGATTGCCTTGAAACGAGACGCTCCATCATGCGCAGGCTCTTGTTCTCAAGGCGCAGTGCCGCATCGACCCAGGCCGTGGTGATATTCTCCAGTTCTTCGTAGCGTACCGGGTTGCAATACTGTTTGGCCTGCCGGAATGCCTGATAACCATTCTGTGCCCTCTCTTCCCTGTAGATGTAGTCGAGGACAGCCTGTTCACCCTGCCCGTCCTCGGCCAGCACATCGACGATGCCCATGTCGTGCAGTTCCCCGGCAGAATACAGGCATCCGCCCAGGATCATCCGTTCTGCCTGGACTTCGCCGACTTTCCGTGAAAGGAAACTGTAGGCGCCCATACCCGGAAAGAGATTGAACAGAATTTCCGGCATCCCCATTTTTGCACTGCGCTCGGCAATGAGTACATCACCTGAAATGGCAAATTCCATGCCGCCACCCAGCGCATCTCCCTGCACGAGTGAAATGGTCGTAATGTCCCTGCCGAGATGTGTGTAATGCCTGAACAGTGTGTCGATGCACGAGGTGGCATAGCGCATCAGGCCTTCCCTGTCCCCGTTGCGGATGAGTTCGATGAAGAGATTCAGGTCTCCCCCGAGATTGAAAACGCCCGGCACTCTGGATGCCAGTGCTATATAGCGTACATTGTGCGGGCATGCCGGACTGACAAGCTCGTCATACCATTGCTGGATTTCGCTGATTAACGCAGGCGAGCAGCAAAGACGCGGCTTTACATCCATGTAATACCAGGCAAGCCGGTAGTCCTCCTCGTACTTGATTTCCAGCTCCGTGTACATGGAACGGTGCATGTCGGTGTGCAGTTGCGGTACAGCTTGTATGTGTTTCATTGTCTGTTGCTCCTTGTCGTGATGCAGGGTGCCGTTTATACGGCTCCATTGCTGAGGCTGAACTGATTGAACATCCGGCGTCTGGCTATCGACGCAGATTCTCGATTGAGGGGATCTGTGCAAAAGTGGTATGTCCTCCCTGATATGTGAAGCTCCAGTCCAGATAATAATCCTGCCTTAGGAGTGCGCAATGATGTATCTCATGGCAGTCGAAACAATCGCTGACGGAGTATTGACTGCACGGGAGGCTGCAGCCGTTCACAGACCGGCTCGTCAAATAGCTGTCGTCGGGGGCTCAATAACCGGGAGCGGTGCTCATCCTCTCCGGATACCAGGAGAACGTGCGCGCCGACACCCGGAGGGGATTTACCGGTGCTGAATCCGCCGGTGCAGCCAGGCCAGGCCCAGCAGGGAGAGTCCGAGACCCATAAAGGAGGCAACGCGTAACAGGCCTGCCAGGTCCGACATGTCCACGATGAAGATCTTGGCAATGACCACGGCGAGCAGGGCGATACCGGCCTTGTAGAGATCCCGCACCCGCCAGCTGGTCCCCGCGAGGATGGCGGCAATGGCCATCAGCAGCCACGCAATAGAGTAGGTATAGAGTTCTCCGTCACTGGTGAGGTAACCCAGTGAGACCTTGCCGTCCTGCCACAGGTGGCGAATTTCCAGAGTAACAAACAGCAGTGTACCCAGCCCGGCAATGCCCAGGGCGGGGCGGCGCAACGGCAGTTCGTGATAGCGGGCGATGAGCAGTGCCATGATCACGGGCAGGCCGTAAGCCAGCAACAGGAGGTTGTACACCGGTGTGGTGCCAATCGCCTCATCACTCCACCACGGATTGTGAACCAGCACGGCGATGACATAGCTGCCCAGCGACAGCACCAGCAGGATGCGTGAACAGAGCCGGTACAGTGCTTCCAGGTTCTCGCTGACCATGCTGCGGCGGTAGTAGGTCAGGGCCATGCCCGCCCACAGTGAGGTGTTGATGGCTGCTTCCGTCAGGCTGTAGCGGTGGGCGAAAATTACGCCGTCGTAAAGCCAGTAGCGTACCTCCGCGCCGAGTGTCAGCACCAGCAGGTGCAGGGCAGCAGCCTCCAGCCACTTTTGCATCGTCGGGTTCGAGCGAGACTGCATGGCGGCTAGTGCACAGAACAGGGTGGCGCCGCCATAGGTCCACAGTGACCAGTGCACATCAGGCGGGTAGCCCAACAGCCATGGATTGAAGGTCAGTCGGGTCACCACCACCGCCAGCAATACCTTGATCAGGTTGCCAAGCCAGGGCAGCCGGTGGCGTTTCATCAGCCAGCTGAGGGATAACAACTGTGCCGACAGCGCCACCGACAGGCTTGCCTCGCGAAAATACATGGTCACCGCCAGTGAATAGGCAATGTGCGCGCCGAGGGTAAACCACAGGGCCGTGCCATCCTGCCTGTGCCGCTGCAGCAGGATGGCGGCCGCCGTGCCATAGAGCAGGCCGGCAACCATGGTCAGGACACTCCAGGGCACGGACTGTGACAGGCCATTGACCAGCAGATAAGCCAGCGCCAGCCAGGCAAGCGGGGAGAGCAGGGCGAGTGACATCCAGCCGTGCGAGAAACCGCGTTCGCGCACATGCAGCAGTGCGAGGCCGCTATAGATCAGGGCCATGAACACGGCAAAGGTGAGAAACTGCGGCTGGTCCGCCAGCGGCAAACCCGACAGGGTGAAGCGCTCGAAGCTGCCATCGAAACTGATGGCAGCAACAAACCAGGCAAGCCACTGCACGCCAAGCGTCAGCCAGGGCAGTGGCGCCAGACTGTCCCGCTGGCGCGCTGCCAGGCACACCACCACGACCAGCGGCGCCCACAATCCCAGGGCACCGGTGCTGAATCCCTGCCGGTAGATCGAGAAACCCCAGGCAAGGATGACGAGGAACAGGCCCGCCTGGTTGAGCTGCAGGCGATACTCAGGCAGCGTGATGGGCCGGGCGCCGGGCTCCGGTTTGCCGGCAGTGGATAAATTGCGTCCGCGCAGGAACCAGTCAAAACCGGGAACGGCCACCATGCCCCAGGCGAACAGCGCAAGATAGAGCCCGCGAAAGGTATCTGCCTGGGACATACCGAGGGAAAGCAGCCACCAGCCAAGACCGCCGGCCAGGATGCCCCACCATAACCAGTAGCGGAACACGAAGCGCAGCAAGACCAGCGCGGCCCCGCTGATGATCAGGCTGTAGATCATGGCGGCGACGATATTGCCGCTGTCGGTACTGACCAGGATCGGCACCACGTAGGCGCCGATCAGGCCGATGATGGCCAGCACCGGCCCGTGCACCAGTGACAGTGCCATGGTCATCAGCGAGACCAGTGCCAGCAGCAGGAAGACCCAGCGCGGGTCGATCAAGTGATAGAGGTGCAGGGCGGCGAGCAGGGCGGCATACAGGGTGATGCTGGCGCCACCTGCCAGGGCGGCAAATACCGGGTCGCTGCCGCCGGTGCGGCGCCGAAACCACTCGGCCGCACCGTGCAGGGCCAGCCCGGTGAGTATGGCCGCTGCGATGCGCGCCCTGGGCCCCAGCAACCCGATCTCGATGCTGTACCTGACCAGGAAGACACCGGCCAGGGCGACGCTGATGCCGCCAAGCCAGATCATCCAGTTGTCGATCAGCATCGACAGCCAGCGGGCGGGTTCTCCGGAGGGTGCAGGAGGTTCGGTTGCCTCCGGCTCCGCGCTTGTGTTCCGCCGGGCCCATGCGGGAGGCGCTGCTTCCAGGGGTGTGCTGACGTCTGCGGGTGTTTCAGTCGACAGGGCTTGCGGCGCAGGTTGATCGACCTGTTGTTTCAGTCTGGCCAGGTCCTCTTCCAGCCTTGTAACCTGACCGCGCAACTCGCCGACGCGAAAGAATGTCACCCAGCCAAGCACGGCACCAATGACCAGGACCAGGAAGATGACCAATATCCCGCCGAATTCCACTGCTATTCGCTCTCCCTTCCGGCCTGACCGGTTACATCGAAGGCCCTGTAATTGCGTCGTGGCTTGCTGTGGCAGCGCGCAAGCCCCTTGCCTGGTTTGACGGTGAGCCACTTGAACACGGGCATTTATTGTAATCCACAGTCGGCTACAAATGGACCTCGGGCTGCAGTATTTGATAATAAAACCGGGTGTTCATCCTGCTCGTTCGCCACCTGTATATTTGCCACCTGCCTGCTAAACTCTCAACCATTCCCGATTGTCATCAACAGGGTCCTTGCCTGTAGCCCCGGAGAAAAAGACCATGCGTCGCTACTGCTTGTCTGGATTGCTGCTCATCCCCGTTCAGTTTGTCTGTGCCGGAGAGGCGGATGTGCTGGCGGCGAAGGTGCACTGTGACGACGAGTCCATCTGTCGCTTCTCGGTCACTGTGCGGCATGCCGATTCCGGCTGGGAACATTATGCGAACCGCTGGGAGATTCTCGATACCAGCGGTAATGTGATCGGTGTACGTGAACTTGCCCACCCGCATGAACACGAGCAGCCATTCACGCGTTCACTCGGCAACGTGGCGGTTCCCGCTGACATTTCCGAAGTGGTCATCCGGGCGCGCGACTCGGTGCATCAATACGGTGGCCGGGAACTGGTCGTGAAGGTGCGGGAATGACCCGTGTGTTGACAGGCAGGTGAAGCGATGAAGTTTGCCAGATACTGGCGGGATGTCGAGGTTGATGTCGATGAGCGATTATTCGGGATCCCCCGGGTGACTGTCTGGGGTGCCTCGAATAACAGCGCCGCCGAAGCAAAACAGCATGCCCGCTCGAGGGCCGGTCGCTTTAAAGAGCTGGTCTCGGACGGATTTGACCGCCTGCGAGAGTATGAATACTGGAACGGTTTCATCCGGGAGGAGGTGCTCGAGGAGGTGGCTGCGGGCGACGGTCGCGTGCTGGCGGTTCTGACCCGGAACAGCTACGGTGCAACGGTGTTGAACACCGAGACCGTGCTGTTCGGCGATATCGATGTGCCGCAAGCCGGTTTGCTTGCCCGACTGCTGGAGATGTTCGGCAAACAGAAGAAAGATAAAGATTACTATCTTGCGAAAATCGGCCACTACCAGAAAAATAATCCCGGGTACACTTTCAGGGTGTATGAAACATGCGCCGGCCTCCGTTTTGTGATTACCAACGAGGTGTTTGCGGCGGACTCGTCCCTGGTTAAAACGCTGTTCGCTGCACTGGGGGTGGACCCGCTGTATGTGAATCTGTGCAAACATCAAACCTGTTTCAGGGCGCGGCTGACGCCAAAGCCGTGGCGGATCGGTGTTGAAAGACCCGGCAGCCGTTTTCCGCGGGAATCCCGCCGCGATAAGGACGAGTTTGAGTCCTGGCTCAGGGCCTACCAGGCGGCAGCAGCAAAGGTGAGCGTGGTTAAATTGCTTGATACATTTGGCAGTGATTCGACACACCCCGATATCAGGCGGGTATTAACGGTGCATGATCGGCATTCCAGCCAGGGGTATGCGGTACTGGCCTGACCGGAGTGAACGGGGTCCACCTTCATCGCCGGCACGCTGCCCAGCGGATGGGCCGGGTCGCGCTCGTCCCTGAACAGGTCGACCAGCCGCAGTGTATAGCGGATTTGCAGTTCCTTGAGTAGCCAGCGGACGCGCCCGGCGCGGGTATGCGGGGTGCAGCAGAGCTCGATCTGCATGGGCGGGCCTCCTCTGGTTCCTTGTAAAAAGCCGGTAACGCGAGTCCGGCACAGTAACTTGCGATTTACAAGCTACTTGATTGATGCTAATCTAACCTATTGAATTATTGTAATAAAATAGCCGGAAACGCCTGCAGGCCGCCGGTATCATCGACCGGGAACCCTGCCAGCAAAAACCGGTACGCTACCGCTACCGGCTGACCGCCAGGGGTCGGGACCTGTCGCCCGTGATTCATGCGCTGATCGACTGGAGCGAACGCCACCTGGAAGGCGTTCTCAGTCGTGCCGGGACAGAAGCCATGCTGCCCGCCCGGTCTGCGCAAGAGGGTTGATCCCGTCCGGGCAGCGCTTGAAAAAACCGGAATTTGTCTGCATATAGAGAAGTATCACAAGCATGAGGTGGGAGTTATGGAAGCAATTGTAGATGGCAAGACCATCCAGCTGAGCGAGGCCGGCTGGCTGGAGAACCTGGATGAATGGAGCGAGGAGCTCGCGGTCGAGATCGCGAAGAACGAGAAGATCAACGAGCTGACTGAAGAACACTGGAACGTCATCAGGCTGGCGCGCGAGTACTTTCATGACAACGGTGCGGTATGCGAGCCACGTGCCTTCTCCAAGCTGATGAAGAAGGAGTACGGCAAGGACCGCAGTGACCAGAAGTATCTCTACTCGCTGTTCCCGACCGGCCTGATCAAGTGCGCCAACAAGATCGCCGGCCTGCCACGCCCCAAGGGTTGCAGCTGATTTAACAAAGTTTCAATAATTTACACGGGGCCGGGGCGCTGAATCTTTTATGATTGGAGGCAGCGCCCCGGCCCTGTTGGTGTGGCCACAGGAGGTATCCGATATGTTGAAACACTGGTTTGCGCCTGTGGCGGCCGTTGTCCTGCTCGGTGGCTGTGCCGCCAATCCGGTGACGGGCAAGAACGAACTCAGCCTTGTCTCGGAGGCACAGGAACTGGCCATTGGCAAGCAGCAGTATGCGCCGTTGCGCCAGGCGCAGGGCGGTGACTACGTGGTCGATCCCGCGGTGGGTGCCTATGTCAGCCAGGTGGGACAGCGCCTGG
>JABDRC010000202.1 GCA_013041945.1 Halobacteria archaeon | reverse complement strand
GCGGACGCCAATGGCCACGACGCGACTGTGACCTGTGTTCGTCAGAGGCCGACCGGCAGCATGAACGGCTCCGGCGGGTCTTTTGACGTGCAGCTCACCGTGGGTATCCTGTAGCGGTTACCTGCGTCAGTGCGTTGTTAACCAGCATAATAAGGACTGCATGGCGGCGTGCCGCCGGCCTTCTGGCCGGCGGCATTGTCGCGTTTGCAGGTGTACAACAATTGTCTGACACGTTGTCCGTGTACGCAGGCAGGTTGTACGCAAGACACAGCCGGCAAGCCAGTCTGCCCATGATTGTGCGCGGCATGCGCAATCATGGGCAGACCGGTTTCCGGTTACTGCTCTTCAGCCTGTTTGTGCTGCCGGGCCTGGCGTGGTCGGTCCCTGCCGGGACGATCATCGACAATACCGCCACGGCAACCTTCAGTGGCGGCATAACCAGCACCTCCAATACCGTGACGACGTTGACCGTCATCGCACGGACACCCTCGACTATCGAGTTCCTGCGTTACGCGCCGGTCTCACCCACGGCACAGCCGGTGCCGGTAACCATCACGGACTACAGCAGCAGTGGTACCCCGGCGGGGCCGTTTGTTCCGTTGCCACCACCGGTACCGTCAGGCAGTGCCACGCCGATCGACCTGTCCAGTCCGGTGCCGCTGGATACAGCCACCATGTATCACCAGGGCGATCCTGTGTTTGTACGCCTGACCGACCTGGACCAGAACCAGGATGCGCTGATGGCGGAAACAGTACTGGTCGCAGTCGACAGTACTGCAACCGGTGATGCCGAGCTGTTGCGCCTGACAGAGACCGGACCGGATACCGGCGTGTTTACCGGTTACATCCAGTCGTATGTCGGGATCAGCAATCCTGCCGCCGCCACGCCGTCGAATGGCCAGTTCGGTTTGCAGGACGACGATGTGGTCACTGCAAACTATGTCGATGTGGCGGACGCCACCGATACCTCGGCCACCTCGACACTGGTCGATCCCTTCGGCCTGGTGTTCGACAGCACCACCGGCCAGCTGGTCAATGGTGCGCAGATCACGCTGATCGACGACGCCAGCGGCCTGCCGGCCATGGTCTATGGCGATGACGGTATCAGTATCTTTCCGGCGACCATTACCAGCGGTGGCAGCACCACGGACAGCGGCGGGATGGTCTATAATTTCGGGCCGGGTGAATTCCGCTTCCCGTTCGTTGCGCCCGCCACCTATCGCCTGCAGGTCACAGCGCCCGCGGGCTATACCGCACCCAGCGTGGTACCCACCGCCATCCTGCAGACCCTGCCGGGTGCGCCATTTGCCATCAATGCCACGGGATCGCGCGGCCTGCCGTTCCTGGTCGCCGTCGGCCCGGCCATCCAGGTCGATATACCGCTGGATCCCGACGGGGCAGGCTTCTTCCTGGCAAAGGTGGCCAACAAGCAAGTGGCGGCCGTCGGTGATTTCCTGCAATACCGGCTGACCCTGAACAACAATACCGGCGCACTGGCGACGACGCTGCAGATCATCGATGCGCTGCCCCCTGGCTTGCGCTACCAGCGCGGTTCCACGACGGTGGACGGCAACCCGGTGCCGGACCCGGCCATCAGTGCCGATGGCCGGTCACTGACCTTTACCCTGAATGACATGCCGGACGGTACGGCGACGGATGTCCGCTACGTGGTTGTCGTTGCGCCGGGGACCAGAGCGGATACCCTGACCAACCGTGCGCTCGCGAGCGCCAATGGCAATTCCCTGTTCTCGAATGAGGCATCGGCCAGTGTGGAGGTCAAGCAGGATTTTCTGCGTGATCGCAATGTGCTGATGGGCCGGGTGCTGGCCGATGGCTGTACCGCACCCGACAGCGAGGAAGCCACCGGTGTAGCCGGCGTACGCATTTACCTGGAGAACGGGGCCCGGGTGGTCAGTGACGAGCAGGGCATGTTCCACTTCGAGGGCGTGCGCCCCGGCAGCCACGTGGTGCAGATGGACCTCGAAACGCTTGCGCCACAATATGAACCGGTCATCTGTGACGAAGAAAGCCGTTTCGCCGGACGGGCCTGGTCGCGCTTTGTCGATTTGCAGGGCGGGACATTATGGCGTACTGATTTCCATGTCCGCTCTCGGCCGCTGCCCGCGGCGGAGGTCGGTCTCGCCTTCAGCAGCGGTGTGCGCGAACACATTGCCAGTTATCACCTTGCCCTGCAGGGCGGTGCAGTAGCACTGACCAATATGCGCCTGATGATCAACCTGCCGGCGGATGTCCGTTACCTGCCCGGCAGCAGCGTGCTCGACAACCAGACCATCGACGACCCGGAGGTGCGTGGCACGGTACTGGTCTACAGCCTTGACGATGTGCCGGGTGACTGGCGCCGGGAGCTGAACTTTATCGCCGAAGTCGATACCGCAGGCAGGGCCGCCGAGCTGCCGGCAAAGGCCTTTCTCATGTTCGATAGCCCGGACCAGGCCGGCCAGCGCACGCCGGTGGTGGAAACACTGATGCAGCGGGTCGTGCATGAGCAGGACCTGTGGGATGACGAGGGTATGCATTTCGACTCCTTCAGTACCAGCCTGTCGAGGGCCGACCGCCAGGCGCTCAAACAACTGGCCGAACGGCTGCGCGGGCACAAGGTCATTCGCATCGAGGCGACCGGTCATACCGATAACCTGCCGATCCGCAAACGCTCGCAGGCGCAGTATGCCGACAACTTTGCACTCTCGGTCGCACGCGCACGCGAGGTCGGTGAATACCTTGCCAAACGGCTGCAACTGCCGGAATCCGCAATTACGGTCAACGGCCTGGGTGCGACGCGTCCCTATGTGCCAAACGATTCGGCTGCGGACCGTGCGCGCAATCGCCGTGTTGAGCTGCGTATCGTGACCGAGACGGTGGTCAATGCCGAACAGGTCAAAGACATGCAGTCGTCCGCAAATATCCGCATCAGCGTGACCGGCAACTGGCAGCAACCGGTGTTGCCGGACAGAAAGACCGCGAGTAACGATGTCGTACAGGCCGCGATGCCGGCCTATGACCAAGCGTGGGTCGATGCCGCTGCACCCGGTGCAGAACTGTTATGGCCGCCGGCGGATCATAATCCGTCGATTGCCAGTATTCGCATCGCGGTCAAGCATGATCCGGCACACAAGGTTGCACTGCAGCTCAACGGAAAGGCCGTCAGTGCACTTAATTTCGATACACGCACGAGCAACACGGCCGGCTCGCTGGCAGTCAGCCAGTGGGCCGGCGTGGACATCGACAGGGGCAATAACAGTCTGGTCGTCGAGCTGCACGATTCAGCCGGTAACCTGGTCGAGCGTATTCAGCGGGACGTGCGCATGTCGTCACTGCCGGTCCGTGCCGAATTGCTCAGTGAGCAGTCACGCCTGCTCGCGGACGGGCGGCAGACGCCGGTGATCGCGGTGCGCCTGTATGACCATGACAACCGGCCGGTGCGGGAAGGACTGATCGGGCAATTCACGGTCGAGCCACCGCATGTCGCGCAGCAGGATATCGATGACCTGCAGCGCCAGCCGCTGGCCGGACTGGACCGCGGCAACCCGCGCTACCGCGTCGGCAAGGACGGTATTGCACTGATCGAACTCAAGCCGACGACCCGTACCGGCGAGGCCACGATCGTGATTCCACTGGCATACCGCGATGCCCGCCTGCGCCCGTGGCTGCAGGCCGCGCCACGCGACTGGGTACTGGTCGGTCTTGCCGAGGGTACACTGGCGCATAATACCGTCAGCGGAAACCTGGAATCCCTGTCTGCCGCAGATCTCGAGCGCGACACCTTCACCGATGGCAAGGTATCGCTGTTTGCCCGCGGCACGGTCAGGGGCGAGTGGCTGCTGACGCTGGCCTATGACTCCGCCAGGGATGCGCAGGAACGCAATACCCTGTTCCAGGAAATCGATCCGGACAGCTACTTCACCGTCTACGGCGACAACACGGCGCAGGGTTACGATGCGTCCAGCCGCGAAAAACTCTACCTGCGCCTGGAACGTCGCCAGTTCTATGCCCTGTTCGGTGACTACACCACCGGCCTGACCGTGACCGAGCTGGCGCGCTACGACCGGTCACTGACCGGTTACAAGTCGGAGTATCGCAATGAGCGCGTCAACCTGAACGTATTTGCCAGCGACAGCGGGCAGAAATTTGTCAAGGACGAGCTGCGCGGTGACGGCACCTCGGGTCTTTACCGCCTGCGTTTCACCGACCTGGTATTCAACTCGGACAAGGTGAGAATCGAAACGCGTGATCGCTTCCGCCCGCAGATCGTGTTGTCCACGCAGACGATGTCGCGACATACCGATTACAACATCGATTATGACGCGGGCACGTTGTTCTTCCGGTCGCCGGTGCCGAGCCAGGACGCCGCGCTGAACCCGGTATACATCGTGGTTGACTATGAGACCCGCGACAGTGGTGCTGACGAGTGGAGTTATGGCGGGCGCGCCGCGGTGCAGCTCATGGACCAGCGGGCCGAGGTCGGTGCGACGTATATCAACCAGGGACAGAGTGGTGACGACGATACGCTGAAAGGTGTGGATGCGACCGTCGACCTCACTGACCAGACGCAGCTGAAACTCGAATATGCCACCAGCCAGCAGGGTTCATTATCGGAGCGGGACGCCGTCCTGGCTGAACTCAACCATGCCGGCAGTATCGTGGATGGCAGCGTTTATTACCGCGAGCGCGAGGCCGGCTTCGGCATCGGCCAGCAGAGCGGCATTGGCGCCGGCACCCGGCTGTATGGCGTGGACGGGCGTTACCGGATAACCGACCGGACGCAACTGACGGGGCAGGCCTTTCGTCAGGCCGACCTGCAGACCGATGCCGAACGCGATGTGGTCGAGGCCGCTGTCGTCCACGAGGTAGATGGTTACGGGGTGTCGGCCGGTGTGCGTGCAGTACGCGACCGTTTTACCAACGGCACCACCAACCGCTCGAACCAGCTGACCCTCGGTGCACATCGTACACTGCAGGATGACCGGCTCAACCTGCGCATCGATCACAGCCAGTCACTGGATGAGAATGCCAGTGCCGACTATCCGACCCGGACCGTCCTCGGTGCCGATTACCTGCTGAATCCCTCCACCACCCTGTTCCTGGAACAGGAGCTGACCTTCGGCGATAACGAAGACACGCACAGCACCCGCATCGGCATGAATGCGCGTCCGTGGACCGGTGCGACCCTGAATACCTCGCTGGAACAGCGCGGCAGCGAGTATGGCCCGCGACTGTTCGCCAACGCCGGGCTGGTACAGGCCTGGCGGGTGAGCGATGCCTGGAGCGTCAATACGAGCCTCGACAGCAGCACGACGATACGGGATCCAGGCGCTACCCCGCTGGCTCCCACCCTGCCATCGGCCTCGGCGAGTACCGGGGATTTCACCGCCATATCGCTGGGCGCAACTTACCAGCACGCGGACTGGTCATGGACGTCGCGCCTGGAACACCGCTTCGCCGATACCGAGGACAAGTGGGGGCTGTACAGCGCCGCCGCCGGCGAGGCACGCCCCGGGCTGGGGCTGTCAGCGCGCCTGCAGCTGTTCGAGACACAGGCGGTGACCGGTGAGGACGGCACCACGGCAGATCTGCGAATCGGGCTCGTGCACCGTCCGCTTGCACGCCGCTGGACCGTACTGAACCGTACCGACCTGT
>JABDRC010000200.1 GCA_013041945.1 Halobacteria archaeon | reverse complement strand
GCTCGATGGTGGACAGGCGGTGCGCGATGATGATCGACGTCCGGCCGGCCATGAGTGTTTTCAGGGCACTGTGAACATGCCGCTCTGACTCCGTGTCCAGGGCCGAGGTCGCCTCGTCCAGGATCAGGACCGGGGCATTTTTCAGCAGCGCACGTGCGATGGCCAGCCGCTGGCGCTGCCCGCCGGAGAGGCGTGCACCGTTTTCGCCGATCAGCGTCTCCAGACCATCCGGCATGTCACGGATAAATTCCATGGCGTGTGCTGCCTCGGCGGCTGCAGTGATCGATTCAGTTGAAACATCCCGTGTTTCACCGTAGGCGATATTGGCCGCCACGGTATCGTTGAACAGTACGATGTCCTGGCTCACCAGTGCTATTTGCCGGCGCAGATCGACTAGCCGGATGTCCTGCAGGTCAATACCGTCCAGCAGTACCTGTCCGTTGTCGGGATGGTAAAATCGCGGCACCAGCGCGGCCAGGCTGGTTTTGCCGCTGCCGGATCTGCCGACCAGTGCAATGGTTTCGCCTGGCTGTATTTCGAGATCGACCGCCTCGAGCGCCGCAGCTTCATCCTCCGCGTAGCGCAGGCTGACATTCCTGAATTCGATGTGTCCCCGGGCACGCTCCAGGTGCCTGCTGCCGGTGTCGACTTCCGGTTGCTCGCCGAGCAGCTCGAAGATGGATTCCGATGCCGCCAGGCCGCGCTGGATGTTCTCGTTGATCTTGGTCAGTCGCTTGAGGGGGGCGAACAGCAATCCCATGGCGCCAAAATAGGCGATGAAATCCCCCGCGGTGAAATCGTCGCTGCCCGGCTTGCCGGTGACAAGGTAGACCATGAGCGACAGTGCCAGAACTGCAATCATCTGCACAACGGGCACGTTGGCTGCGCCGGTCGCCTGTATCTTGATGTTCATGTGACGAGCGCGGTTCGCTATTTTGTCGAAGCGCTGCTGCTCGTATTCCCTGCCCCCGAACAGCTTGACGACGCGCTGGCCCCTGATGGACTCCTCGATGATATGGGTCAGGTCTCCCATTGCATCCTGCAGAAAGGTACTCAGTCGCCGCAGACGACTGCTGACCAGCTTGATGACGATGCCGATAGCCGGCACCACGACCAGGAAAATCAGTGACAGCTGCCAGTCTATCCAGGCCATGAAAACCAGCAGTCCCAGTACCGTCAGGGTGTCGCGAACGCCGATCAACAGCACGTTGCTGGCAGCGAAGGCTACCTGCTCGACGTTGAACGTGACGCGTGAGATGATGCTGCCGACCGCGTTTGTATCGTAGTATGCACTGGGCATGGCCAGCAGTTTTTCGAACATCTCCGAGCGCAGGTCCTTGATGACCTTGCCGGATACCCAGTTCAGTGCAACCGTGCTTGTGTAGGTAGCGATGCCGCGCACGAAGAACAGTGCTATCAGCAGCAACAGGGTAAAGAGGATAGTGTCGCGGTTTTTTTCAATGAAACCGCCGTCCAGTAACGGTTTCATCAGTGCGGGAATGGCCGGCTCGCTCAATGCCACAATGACAGTGGCGAACAGGGCAAGCAACAGAATCTTCCAGTACGCAAACGAGTAGCGCAGCAGGCGTGTGTAGAGTTGTTTGCTGTTCAGTGGTCTGTCCATAGGCGGGTCAGTACAGTTTGCAGGCACGCATTATACATGTCCCGTCGGCCATCGCCCTGCTATAATGCGGCCGGAGAAACCGCTGAATTCCGCACGCAAGCAGGAGAACACCGTGCCAAATCCACATACCGCAGAAAATACGGAGAACGCCTCGCTCACCGAACCCAATGCGGAAAATCACTACGAGGTCACAATGGCGGACCTGCCGCTGCATTGTCCGCTGGATGGCATGAGCCTGTGGAATTCACATCCGCGCGTCTACCTGTCTATCGAGAAAACCGGTAAGGCAAAATGCCCCTATTGCGGCGCCGACTACACGCTGGTTGACTAGTTTACCTTCCCGGCGGTCCATGCATGCCTGAGCCGATCGTCGTCTGGCATTTCACTGATGGCAAGCCCGGCCATGATAATCAAACAGCAGGTTTGCTCGCGGCACTGCGTGATCGTGTGTCCGTAGACAGCCACCGGTTGCAGACGCAGTCCTGCCGTCTCTCGCCGGTATCATTTATTACCCGGCACATCGCGTTTGCACAGGACCTGCCTGATCCCGACCTGATTATCGGCGCAGGTCATGCAACCCATCTGCGGATGCTGGCCGCGCGCCGTGCGCGTGGCGGACGTGCCATTGTACTGATGAAGCCGACACTGCCGACCGGTCTCTTCGATCTCTGTATCATACCGGCGCATGACGGACCGCCTGCCAAAGACAATATCCTCGTGACCCGCGGCGTGCTGAACCGGGTACGCAACAGTCCGGACAAGGATGCCGGCGCCGGCCTGATACTGGTAGGCGGCCCGTCGGCGCACGTTGACTGGTCAAGCGAAGACATCATCAGGCAGATCAGGTCGATCGTCGAGCATACGCCCGGAGTCAACTGGACGCTGACGACTTCACGCCGTACGCCGGCAGACTTTATGGATATGCTGACCGGATTCGCCGCCGGGCAACCTGCCGTTGTGCCGGCCGCCGAAACGACTTCCGGGTGGCTTCCCGAGAGACTGGCAAGGGCATCACAGGTGTGGGTTAGCGAAGACAGTGTATCCATGGTTTACGAGGCCCTGACCTCGGGTGCAGCGGTCGGCTTGCTGTCTGTGCCATGGAGGAAGTCTGCCGACAGACTGGCAAGTGGCATCAGGGTTTTGTTGCGGGACGGGCTGGTTACAGGTTTCGACGGCTGGCAGGAGTCTGCTGAATTACGCCGCCCGGCCGAGTCGTTCGACGAGGCCGGACGCTGTGCGGACTGGATTCTGGAACGATGGCCGGTCAACAGCTGACGGTCATGCAGGTGCTGCCCGCGCTGCAAAGCGGCGGTGTCGAGCGCGGTACGCTGGAGGTGGCCGGCGCGCTGGTACAGGCAGGCCACCGTTCCATGGTGGTGTCCGGCGGCGGTGGTCTCGTCGAGGACCTGCTTGCCGGGGGGTCGGAGCACATCAGGCTGCCGGTTGGACGCAAGTCACTGCGTGTGCTGCTCGAGGTTCGCCGCCTGCGCAGGATACTGCGGGATGAACAGGTCGATATCGTGCATGCACGTTCACGTCTGCCGGCGTGGGTTGTCTGGCTGGCATGGCGCGGCCTGCCGGCCGCACAGCGTCCCCGGTTCGTCACCACGGTGCACGGCCTTTATTCGGTCAACCGCTACAGTGCGGTAATGACACGGGGCGAGCGTGTCATTGCCGTTTCCGATACCGCGCGCCGGTACATTCTCGACAACTATCCCGGCGTTGATCCACAGCGTGTTGTCACTATCCATCGTGGCGTCGATCGTGCCGAGTTCCCCCCGGACTATCGTTCGGACGCGACATGGCTGGACACCTGGTATGCGGAATATCCGTTGCTCCGGGAACGCAAGGTGCTGACGCTACCGGGCAGATTGACCCGTCTGAAAGGGCATGATGATTTTATCGACCTGGTAGCCGGGCTGGTTGACAGGGGGCATGCGGTGCACGGACTGATCGTCGGTGATCTCGATCCGGGGCGCCAGTCGTACATCGATGAGCTGAGAAGGCATGTTGCAGACAAGGGTATGGAAGACCGGATCACGTTTACCGGGCAGCGCCGGGATATCCGTGATATCTACAGCATCTCGGACCTTGTCCTGTCCCTGTCGAACAAGCCCGAGTCATTTGGACGCACGGTTCTGGAACCGCTGTGCATGGGTATACCTGCCGCCGGTTACGACCACGGCGGAGTGGGTGAAATTCTCGGCCGGGTTTATCCCGAAGGCCGCATTCCGCCCGGCGACGCCGGCGAGTTGTCCCGTCGTGTCGAGAACCTGCTGGAAGCACCGCCGCCGGTGGCGCGGTTTGGCGACTTCACGCTGCAGGCCATGACAGAGCGCACGCTGGCGCTGTATGCCGAACTGGTGCAGACATGATGTTGCTCGCGATCCTGGCGGTTGTCCTGCTCGCCTGGTTTTCCTTTCGCTACGCCTGGTGGCGGCCCCCGGTACCGTACCGTTATCCGCGTATCCTGATGTACCACATGATCAGCGAGCCCCGGCCGGGTGCACGCTTCAACGGCCTGCGCGTCAGCCCGGTCAAATTCGAACGGCAATTGCGCTGGCTGCGCGAGAACGGCTGGCGATCATTCACACTGAGCGAACTGCTCGCCCTCGGCGATGACATGCCCGAGAAGGCCGTGGTGCTGACTTTCGATGACGGCTATGCCGATAACCTGCGCAACGCACTGCCGTTGCTCGAGCAATACGATTTCCGCGCGACGCTGTACCTGGTGGTCGATCGCCATGACCGGGACTGGTCTGCCAGCAAAAAGGCGCACCACGACAGCGGTGAGCTCGGGCGCGAGGCAAAGCTTACCGATGCCGAAGTGGAAACGCTGCTGGCCAGCGGGCGCATCGAGCTGGCCTCGCACACCCTCACGCATCCCAATTTTTCCACGCTCGGGACAGCAGAGAAGCAGCACGAACTGACAGCATCACGACAGCAGCTGGAGGAGCGCTTCAATACGCCGGTCACGGGTTTTGCCTACCCGTTCGGGATCTTCGACGCTGCGGATGTGGAGCTGGCGCGCGCAGCCGGCTACAGCAGTGCGGTAACCACCGAGGCCGGCATCGACACCGGTGACGTTGTCGACACGCTGCGCCTGAAACGCGTCAAGATCAGCGGCAAGGACAGTCTGCTGGCCTTTATCCTGCGCATGCGCGGCGGCCTGCGCGGCCTGACCAAGTAGGATCAGCCCTTCATCAGCGTGGCTTCGATTCCGGCCAGGCACAGGGCCTGCTTGCCGACCGAGGTGCGCAGCAGTTTCGGCATTTTGTGCGCCAGTGCGACGAGTTTCCTCGTGTCGAGAAGTTCACTCATGCACTCCGATGCCTCGATCAGTTCGAGAATCTGCCCGCGATTGTTATTGATGAACTGCCTGCCGTCCCAGCGGAAGCCCTGTTTCTGGCTGCGCCACTGCGTCGGCAATGGCTGGAAGGCATCGAAGGCCCTGCGCAGTTCATACTTGTTCCACTGGCGGTGATATTTCCTGTCGTAGCCGGAGAACACGAACGGATGCAGACGAAAGTCCAGCAACGGGCTGCGATTCTCAACGCTGGCCATCATGGCGTTACGGTCATTGTGCCAGACCCATTCACCGAGCTGTCCGCCGGGTGCAATGTCGCGGCACAGTGCGGTGTCGAAATCCAGCTTCGGATCCACCAGCGGGTCCGGGTCACGCGATTGCAGGAATTCCCTGAACGGGATTTGCAGAACCGGGTGCAGTTGCGAGGATGACCAGATTCCCAGTGAGCGCCGCAGATGCTGATACCATCGGGGCTGTAGTGCAGCAATGACCTGCCGTCGTACCGCGTTGTCCCGGTCGTCACTGCCAAAGCATTGCCAGATCCAGTGCCAGTCGCGGCGCGCCAGCGCAGTACGCACCGCCGCCTGGAATTGTCGCCCCCAGTAACCGCCGAACATTTCGTCACCGCCGGTACCGTCGAGCACCACCGGGATGCCCTGTGCGGCAATCGCCTCGTACATCTGCGGCATGGCAAGGGCATTGCCGCTGAAGGGAAAGGCCTTTTCATGGTGCAGGCAGACCTTGAGGAAGCGTGCGAATGCGTCGGTCTCGTAATCGAGGGTGATTGTCTCGGCCGCAACACCGAGTTGGTCGGCGCACTGTTTAGCGTAACGGTAATCGTCAGAACGCCCGGTATCGCCCATGAAAATCTTCAGTCGGTCCTGCAGCTTGCCGGCATGCAGTACTGACAGCAGGAGTGAACTGTCGATACCGCCAGACAGCAACAGCGCAACCGGTCGATCGGATACCAGCCGCGCCGCCACGCTATCCTGCAGGGCTTCATGCAGGTCAGGCATCGTGCCATCTGGTGCCTGACAGCTGTCAAACCATTGCTGACCGTCCAGTTGCCAGCTGCGGCAATCAAAGCGATAAGCATGGCCGGGCAGGGCCTGGCCAATACCACGGAAGTGGGTTTGTTGTGTTGCAGACGGTCTCATGTTGCCGTACATGAAATACTTCAGCAACGCCTCATGCCTGAATTCCAGTTTCAGTCCAAGGTAGTGCCGGATTGCACGGATGCTGGAAGACAGGCAGAGTATCTCGTCGTCGAGGTAATAGAAAAGCGGCTTCTTGCCGTAGCGGTCGCGTGCGATCAGCAGGCTATGTGCCTGTGTGTCGAAGAGGCTGAAAGCCCACATGCCGTTGAAGCGTTGCATTGCGCCGGTACCGCCCTGCAGCAGGGCTTTCATGAACACCTCGGTATCTCCCGTGGTGGTCAGGCTGGCGCCATGGCTGGACAGTCCGGCACCGATTTCCCGGTAGTTGTACAGCTCCCCGTTATAGAGGAATACATGGCCCTCGCCGACAAATGGCTGATGTGATCTGTTGCTCAGGTCGAGAATGGACAGGCGCTGATGGCCGAATGCGGCATAACAGGGTATCTCCTGACCATTCGTGGTGACCTGAAATTCGGTGAAATGCAGGCCATGGTCATCGGGCCCGCGGTGTGCCAGGGTATCCAGTGCTGCAGTAAACTGCTCACGTGAAACCGGCTTGCGTTTCTGGATGACCTGGAAGAATCCGCACACGGCCGGCTACTTGTAGCAGATCGGGACGTAGTCGCAGTGGCGTTCGCCACTTTTCGTCGGCCGCAGCGGCATGGTGTCCGGCCATGAGCTGCGGTCATCGTATACCCAGGTCTGGAAGCGATCCGGGTAGTCGCTGCTGCTGGCCAGCCTGACACCGGAAAACACGGCCCGGTAGCGCTCGAAGTAGTCTTCTCCCGGGGCGCGGATGTGCCCGCCAGCCTCGTGCGGGTTGGGTTCCGGATAGTCCACCGTGTGCTCGGCAATGACCGGCACAGGGAGAATGGCGATTCCGCCGGGTTTCAGCACCCGGTGGATCTCGCGCAGCGCCGCCATGTCGTCACGAATGTATTCCAGCACGTGGGAGGCAAAGATCACGTCGTAGCTCCCGTCTTCGAACGGCATATGCTGGATATCTATCCGGTAGTCCATCCCGTCACGGTGCAGATCGGCCGTGTGATACACGTCAAAGTTGTTGCGGAACAGCTGCTGCACCTGTTGCTCGGGTGCAAAGTGCAGCATGGAGCACTGTGAGAAGTCGCGCCCGTTCATCAGTTCGCGGATGGCCAGGTACTGGAGGCGCATGCGTTCCATGGACCTGCATTGCGGACAGCGTGCATGCCTGCGCAGCCCGCTGCGCGGCCGGATATCCTTGAACGGGCCGCTGTAACCGCACAGTGGACACTCGAAAACCGGTTTGCCGCGATGTGTCCACCGATATGCCAGCGCAGCGATATGTGAAATTCGTTTGTTATTCATGAAAGGTGTATACAGCCTTGCATGCCGTTCAGGCATACCCGTGATGCGTAACAGGTAATGCCGGAGGGGCGATGATGGATCTGCCGGCAATGGTCTGCCCCGGTGATCGCTGGTGGTCGACGCAGAACCCGGATATATGACAAACTCTACCCGGACCGCCCCTGATAATCCAGCGAAGGCCGCCTTGTACAGGTGGATGCGCCAGAATGAAATTTCACGGTTTTCACGATGCCTGCACCCGCGGCTGTCACGGGTGGTTTGAGCAGGATGCCATGCTGTCAGCCCGGGTGATCGCGAGTCTGATGTCCCGATGGCCCCGTGGATGTGATGGAATGAGAGATATATACTTGTGTGTCACCCTGCTGCGGGACACGGTCGAGCGTGTGATTTCACAGTATTTCCATGCCCGTCGGGGTTACCACAAGCGGGGGCCGCTGCGCCGCTGGTTGCGTCACGGACAGCCGGGTACGGCCGGCCGCTATTCGTTCGGCGGTTACCTGTCCTGTTTATGCGAACATCAAAGGCTGTATGTCAGCATCATGTCCTGCTGCATCACCGGTTCACGCGAGTGTGACAACCCCGCGCCGTTCCTGTTCGACCACTATTTCCATTACGGCGTGCTGGAGCGTATGGATGATTTCGCGCATGGGCTCGGCCGCAAACCCGGCCACCCGGTTACCACGGCAAGCAGGAATGTGCGCAGGGCAGACCGGGCATTTCACTTTCCGCCGATGAGCAGAACAGGATAGAGTGGCTGTTCTGCAGGGACTTTGAGATGTATCGAACTCTACTCGTGAACGGGGGTGTGCTTCGGAATGGGTAAGGCCAGGGAAGTATTGCGGGTCTGGTGCCTCAGTGATGGCCGTCCCGGGCATTACAACCAGTCACACGGCATAGTGAAGGCGCTGTCACACAGATATGACACAAGACAGGAATGGATCGAGGCTGACTTGCGCTTGCCATTCATGCGTCCATTACTCCCGTTGCTGCTGAACCATACTCGTGGCGCATGGTTTCGCCTGATAATGGCATGTTACCGTTGCAGGCTGCCGGCAGGTGCGCCTGATATGATCGTTTCCGCCGGGGGCAATACACTGTTCCTCAACGCAGCGCTGGCACGGCATTTTCATTGCAAAAACCTGTTTTCCGGCAGCCTGCGCAGGCTGTCGCATCGTTGTTTCACGGGTTATTTAACGCTGGCGGCCCCGGCGCACGATAACGCCATCCAGGTACTGCTGGCGCCGACCGAGATGGACAGCGATGAACTGACCATGTATCGCAATCATGTAAGGGAAGAGCAGGGCTGGAGCGGACCGATCTGGTGTATGGTGATTGGCGGGGATTCCGGATTTTACACGTTTACCGCGCATGACTGGATTGAACTGGCACGCTTTATGGCACGTATGTCGGACTTGTTCCACGTTCGCTGGCTGCTTACGACATCGCCGCGTACCGGCCAGGCCGTTGACAGCTTGCTACGGGATAATATCGACCCGGCGCTGTTACTGGACGCCGTCTGGTACTCACAGGCGCCGCGCAAGGTAATGCGTGATTATCTGGCTGCGGCCGACGTGGTTATGTGTACCGAAGACAGCCTGACCATGCTGACCGAGGCGGTCTCGGCCGGCCGGCCGGTCATCTCTCTCAGGCCTGCGCGGGTGTCGCCCAATGCTGCATATGAACATGCGCTCTCCCGGCTCACGCATGCCCGCTTGCTGGCATCCCTGCCGATCACGGAACTGGACGAGGTTAATGTCGGTGAGGTTATTGACACGCTGGAACCGATTGCCGAGTCAATGCCGGCAATACTGGCGCGGAAACTGGAAGCCCTGATCTGAACACCATGCAGCAGGATGCCCGTTCATGAGGATTGCCTGTTTTCTCAACACGTCCGGTTCCAGCAACTGGGGCTGCCAGGCAACTTTCGCCGGGCTGCGGCATTTGCTTGTGCAGGCCTACCCGCAGGCGGAGTTTGTTCCCTTTGACCTGCCGCCACTGCCGTTTCGTAAGCTAAGACAACTGCGCAGGTATCATGATAAACGTCTGGGGACCGCGATTATCAATGATGATGTCGATGCAGTGCAGCGCCACCTGGCACACCTGAACCTGTCAGCCGGGCTGCTCGACGGCTTTACGCATATCTGTTTCAACGGTGAGGGTGCCGTGCACTACCGTTCCGGTCACCTGCTGCGCTGCATGGGCCTGCTCTACCTGGTGGCTACCGACCGCAAGGTGGCCGCTGTCAACCAGACTATCGATCTGGGTCGTGATGCGTGGCTGGAGCAAATCGTTGCCCGTGTCTACAATCGGCTTGAGACGGTTGCAGTGCGCGAGCCGGTCTCCCTGCGCTATGCGCATGACATCGGTATACGCAATACCAGGCTCATTCCCGATGCCGTATACGGCCTGCCGCGCATGAGCCGTCAGGAAATCGGGCAGCGGGCCGGGCCCTACCAGCTGCCGGAGCGCTACATTACCCTGACGGGCTCGTCGGCACTCAGGCCTGACAGGCGCTCATTGCGCAAGCTGGCAGGGGTCATCGCCGCGATCCGGACGTGTTCGGATCTGCCGGTTGTGTTCATGGCGAGTGCGAAGACGGACCTGTGGCTTGCCGGGCGCCTTGCAGATCAGGGCCAGGTAACCGTGGTCGGTCCGCCGGTAAAATACCAGGATGCCATGGCGATCATCGCCCGCTCGGAAGTGCTGGTCGGAGGACGGCAGCACCCGAATATCTTTGCCTATATCTACGCGACACCCTATCTCCCGTTCGCCGGCAACACCTTCAAGAACACGGGTGTTGCCGAGTTGCAGCACTACCCGGTAATGCCGCTGACGTGGGATGCGGCACCCGACGAGATCATACAGGCCTGGACAGCGGTGGAAAAACTGCGCGGAACGGAGTTCCGGGAAATCTCTGCGGGGGACTTCCGGATATTCTGACTGTCAGGAACCGCCAGGTTTCGCGTAGATGTAGAAATCCGCAAACGAACTGTAACGGTCCTGCGGATCGAACGGGTAGCGGTTCGGTATATGTTGCAGCAGGGCCCAGTCGGGCCGGTTTGCTGCAATCCAGGCAGTGAATTCCCGGTGTCTGACATGCGGTGCACGCGCATCGGCCGCCTGCTCCCGGTTGCTGGAATAGATGATGACAAAGCGTGTGGCCGAGTCGAACAGGCGGTTCATGTATTCTCCGTACACCCGGTCTTCCACCAGGTGGTAGATGACATCCAGCGACAGTGTCAGCTCTGCCTGCTCGTCAGCGTAATCAGGCATCAGGTGGAAGGATTTCGATGCATCGCCGGCAAACAGCTGCCTGCATTGACGGATTGCTTCCGGGCTGACATCAAAACCGGTGTATTCCTGATACGTTGCAAGCGACAGCTGGTTGCCGTCGCCGCAACCGTATTCGATCACGCTGCGGATGGCGTGTTCCGCCACAAAATCATTGATGACCTCTGCCTTGAATGCAGCCAGCTTGTCGTAGGAACCGGAACCGGAATTCCCGCCATAGCGGTAGCGCTTGATCCAGAAATCCTCTGAACTTTGAAAAGGCTGGTGCTTGTGCAGGTTCTTGCGGATTGTCCTGGCGATACGTCCGAGTATCCCGGTGCGCTCCCCTGTACGGCCTGATCCCCTGCGCATGTCAGTTACCTGCCGGGAAAGTACACGACGTTGCGATCGATGTCCCAGTTTTGGGTGGACACTTGCGAGGCATGCTGCAGGCGCAGCCCGACATAGCGGAAGGGCAGGTAGCCGGAGTCGGCAAGGTAGTCTGTGATCGATGCTTCCTGTGCATCGCCCAGGCACTCCACGATAAGGACCGGCTTGTGTGCCGCAAGGATATCTGTTGCACCCTTGAGGACATTCAGCTCGGTACCTTCCACGTCGATCTTGATCAACTGGATGTCATCCAGCGAACCGGCTATTTCATCAAGCGTCCGTACTTCGACCTCGCGCTGCTCGACTTTGTCGCCGGCATGGTCTTCGGCTACCAGAGAAGCAATGTTGGGGCGGTTCCGGCCGCTTTCGGCAACCGGGATATAGAGCAATTCCCGCGCGTGTTTTTCACCGACCGCCGTGTAGATCACTTCGCAATTGTGCGGCAGTGCATCGAGGTGTTCACGCAGGTCCGTGTTGGGTTCAATGGCAATGACCCGGTCCGCATGACGCGACAGCACCAGACTGTACACACCCTTGTTGGCGCCTACGTCGATGGCCGTACCGCCGTTCAGCAGGTGGGGGATCAGGCGCAGCTCGCTTTCCCCGCGATACGCGCTTTTTCTGAGACGATTGAAGAGCCGGAGACGGTTGCGCAGAGACTGGTACACTGGAAAATTCGGTTGTTTCTGTGGTGGAATCGGGGAGAGGATACCATGACGTCCTGTACCTGAATACCAGCGCCATGACGCCGGGGACAGTCATACCCGGCGTTCCTCCATGAGCTCTGCATACAGGCCGTTGATCTGCCCGATTACCCTCGACAGTACCAGCTGTGCCCTTGCCCACTCGAAACAGGGCATAAACACCCTGTGTGTTTCCTCCGGGTTTTGCAGTGCGCCGGCAATTGCCTGCTGCAGGGCGGCAGGATCATTGACAGGCACGACATAACCGGCCGGCAGGATCCTGTGCATGTCAGCCACATCGGTGGAGATGACCGGTGTACCGGCCTGCAGGGCCTCCGCCATGACAAAAGAAAAACCTTCCCGTTCCGAGGAAATGACGCACAGGTCGGCCGCGGCCAGGATATCACCGACGTCTTCACGCTGGCCCAGTAAAGTCACCCTGCCGGGGGCCGCCTGCGTGGCCTGCTGTTCCAGCGCCGCACGCTGACTGCCTTCCCCCACCAGCAGCAGCTGCACCTTTTCCAGCCCGGCCAGTGCGTTGAGGAGGATGTCGAAGCGTTTGACCGGCACCAGCCGTCCCACGGCAGCAATGACCGGCTGTTCCTCTGCCAGTTGCAGGCTGTGACGTGCCTGCGCACGGCTGTGCCCGGCCGGGGACCCGGACAGTCCCGGATACACGACCGCCTTGCGCGGTCCTTCTATCGGCAACAGCACCCGTTCCGAGACGCCGATGACCAGGTCCATGCGTGCAAAGTCATGCAGGCGCCGTTTCTGGCTGTGCAGGGTGGCGACCAGGCGCGCGTGACTGCCCAGAAACGGGCGTAGCCTGGCGATAATCGAAGTCGCCTTGTTGGCGTGGGCATGAACGATGTCCGGCCTGATCGCCCTGATCAGGCGTGCGACACGGTACAGCAGCCACGGGTTGCGACGCCCGCGCGTGAGGTCAAGCGCGTGGAAACCGACTCCCGTACAGCGACCGGCATAACGGGGGTGGGCAATCAGGTGGACTTCGTGGTTGTTTGCGAGGGCGTTGGCCAGGTCGATGACATGGTTCTCCAGGCCACCCTCCTCATCTCCCGCCATGATCAGACAGACTTTCATGCCAGCGTCACCTGTACACCGGGGCCATGCCCTGCGGCCTGGTCTTGAAACGCCGGTGGGCCCACAGGTACTGTTCCGGCTGCTCGCGGATGCGTGCCTCCAGGAATGCATTGATGCGCCGGGTGTCTTCTTCGGCTGATTCACCCGGGAAGTCTTCGAATGCCGGGTAGAGGGTGAGAACATAGCCCTGCGCCCCGGGCAGGCGTGTCTGCAGAAACGGAACGACCGGTGAGTTTGCCATCTTCGCCAGCTTGGAGGTGACCGTGAGGGTCGCCGCCGGGATGCCGAAGAAGGGCACGAAGGCACCCTTGCCGATGCCGAAGTCCTGGTCGGGCGCATACCAGACCGGGATGTTCTGCCGCAGGCTGCGGCGCATGCCGAGCAGGTTATCGCGCCGGATGGCCTTGTCGGTGAAACGGTTGCGGCCGCGGCTGATGACGTATTCCATTGCGGCGTTCTTGTGCTTCCGGTACAGCACCTGGATGGGTGTCCGCATGGCCAGCATGCGGCCGCCGATCTCCAGGGTGGTGAAATGGGCGCTCAGCAGGATGGCGCCGTTGCCTGCCTTGAGCGCCTGCTCCAGGTTGTCCATGCCTTCCACGGTGAACAGTTTCTCCAGCCTCCGGTTCGGGCTCCACCAGCTCATGCCCATTTCGAGCAGGGCGATCCCCATGGATTCGAAGTTTTCCACCAGCAGGCGTTCCCGGTCCTGCAAACCAAGTTCGGGAAAACACAGTTCCAGGTTGACCCGGACGATATGCCGTCGTTTGGCGGCAACCCGCATGATGAGCCGGCCGGCTCCGCGGCCCAGCCATACCTGGACCCGATAGGGCAGCCGCGTCAGGCACCAGAGCAGGGCCACGCCCAGCCATGTTAGCCAGTAGCGGGGAGCATAGAGTTTTGTGGTGTTATCGACTGTGCTGCTCATGGGATGCATCGACTGTGAAGTGTACTTGCCATTGTAACGCCTGGAACGAACCTGGTTGAAACGCCTTTCGAGAGGAGCGCGCGCAAAACAATTGCGATCGTTCCGGTGCAGGTGGAAATCGGGTTTTGAACGATTATTTATGGCTGGATCCCCGCCATGGCCTGTCCCCGCGAAGGCGGGGACGGGTATGACGAACTCGGGGGGATGACGGCAGGGAAAGAGCGGTATCGGTATGTGCTATGCTCACAAAAAATCAACAACCGGTGTCTGCCTTGAGGCTTGCCTATACATTCCTGCTTTACCTGCTGGCACCCCTTGTCCTGATACGGCTGGCCTGGCGTGGACTGCGGGCGCCGGCCTACCTGCGTCGCTGGCCCGAGCGATTCGGTTTTATCGAACCGCCGCTGGGAGAACATGTCATCTGGCTGCACGCCGTTTCCGTCGGCGAGGTGCAGGCAGCCGTGCCTGTCATCCGTGCGCTGCTTGAGCGTTATCCGGCCTATTCCATCCTTGTTACCACGGTGACGCCGACCGGTTCCGAACACGTGACCTCGCTGTTCGGCAACGATATTGTCCATATCTACGCACCCTACGACCTGCCGGGCGCGGTTGCGCGTTTTTATGACCGGGTCAAGCCCCGCCTCGCGATCGTCATGGAAACGGAACTGTGGCCAAACCTGTTCCGCTGCTGTCGCCGCCATGACATTCCCCTGCTGCTGGTCAACGCGCGCCTGTCAGAGAAATCCGAGCGGAATTACCGGCGTGTCAGGCAACTGGTTGCCTGGACCCTGGCAAATGTCAACCGGATTGCGGCGCAGAGCGAACAGGACGCACAACGACTGGTGCGCCTGGGTGCCGATCCGGACCGGGTCACCGTGAGCGGGAACCTGAAGTTCGAGCAACGCATACCGCCGAGCCTGGTCGAGCGTGCCCAGGTGCTGCGGCGCGACTGGGGCGTCGATCGCCCGGTGCTGATTGCCGCCAGTACCCACGAGGGCGAGGACGCGTTGGTGCTGGATGCTTTCCGGGAAGTACGCAGGGAACTGGAGAATTGCCTGCTGGTAATCGTGCCGCGTCATCCCGAGCGTTTTGAAAGCGTTGCCGAACTGTGCAGGAGCCGCGGGCTCACGGTCATCATGCGCAGCGAGCGCAAACCGTGTACCGCCGACACGCAGGTGTTTGTCGGTGACTCGATGGGCGAGCTGCTGCAGTTCTATTCGGCCTCCGACGTGGCATTCGTGGGCGGCAGCCTGGTCCGTCATGGCGGGCATAACCTGCTGGAACCGGCCGCCATCGGTATGCCGGTCCTGACCGGGCCGCATATCTTCAATTTCACCGAGATCAGCCGCTTGCTGGTCAGCGCGGGGGCCTGCGAGCAGGTGGACAGCCCGGCCAGGCTCGCCAGGTCCGCTGTCCAACTGCTGCGGGATGCCAACCTGCGACATGAAATCGGCGAGCGGGGGCGGCAGGCGGTCGAGCGGAACCGGGGAGCGCTACAGACAGTGATGGGGATGATAGAGGAGCAATTGATGTAGCAGGGGTCAGAGCAGAGTTTTTCCTTATATTCCGGTTCAGGAAAACAACCTGGCCATTTGAAGGAATATAAGGAAAAACTGTGCTCTGACCCCGATTACAGTGCCGAGTAGTGAACACCGCGGCGTGCGGCCATACCTTCACCGACGGCGCCGAGCTCCTCGTGGCTCAGGATACCGGTGGCCATCGGCAGCAGTTCCATGTTCTCTTCCGTGACATGCGTGCGGTTAACCCGGCAGAACTCGCGCGCCGCAACCACAAAGTCTTCGCTGAAGCCGTCCTGCGGCAGTGATTTCAGATCGGCCGCGATCCTGCCCCACAGGCTGTCCAGTGCCCGGTGTTCCTTTTTCAGGTTGTGGATCAGCTCGGCGATCTTCAGTGACTGCCGGTTGATGCGCGGGAACAGGTCCTCTTCCTCGTCGCTAT
>JABDRC010000199.1 GCA_013041945.1 Halobacteria archaeon | reverse complement strand
GCGCTCCAAATATTATCTGCCGTGGCGTGCGGCGCTCTCGGGCGAGTACCGTTTCTTTACCGATACCTGGGGTATCGATGCGCATACCCTGAAGTTCGGTTACACGCATCCGCTGACAGGGGGCTGGCTGCTGGAAGGCAGTGTGCGGCACTATACGCAGACGTCGGCGGATTTTTACAGCGACCTGTTTCCGTTCTTCGATGCGCAGAACTTCCTTGCACGCGACAAGGAACTCAGCACCTTCACCAGCAATACACTTGGCGTCAAGGTGAGCTATGACTTCATCAAGAACGGTTGGCGATCGATCGATCGCGGCAGCATCAGCCTGGCCTATGATTTCATCTTCTTTGAATATGATGATTTCCGCGATGCACGCGTCACCGGCGTGACTCCCGGTACCGAGCCGCTCTACGACTTCACGGCCGGCGTGCTGCAGCTGTATCTTTCACTCTGGTTCTGAAAAAAATATTTTAACTATCTGTTCGCCTTGCAATTGTAGGTGCGCAGGCATGCGCGAACAGAGCCTGAAATATACACAGTGTATCGCGGACAGCGTCCGCTCCTACAATGCGTTATGTACCCCGTCACCCGTGCGCAATCGGCTTGTCCGTAAACAGGTAGTCCTTCAGCTCCTTGTCAAGGGCCGGATCCTGGCGGCGGATCCATTCCAGCACCATCGCGGCATGCTCCTTTTCCTCGTCACGGTTGTGTGCAAGGATTGCCTTCAGTTCGGCATCCTTGCAGGCATCGACCCGCTGGTTGTACCAGTCGACGGCTTCCAGTTCCTCCATCAGCGAGATGATGGCGCGATGCATGTCGCGGGTGTCGGCCGTGAGTTCATCAACGGGTTCGTGATAGCCTTCATTTGCCATGTCTGTTCTCCTGTCCCGGCAATTCGGGTCAATATTGTTTAAGTTGATTGCATGCGCCTTGCTTGCGGGCGTGCTGTTTTGCATGCACGGTTGTACGGGACCGCAGTTACAGGCACGCCCCGACAAACCGGTGGTGCCTGCGTCCCTGGAAGACGATGCCATGGTCATGCAGGACGGCTACCGTCTGCCCCTGCGTCGCTGGTTACCAGTGGGGCGTCCCCGTGCCATGGTGCTCGCCCTGCACGGCTTCAATGACTACAGCAACGCCTTTGCCGGTACCGCAAGCTACTTGATGCAACAATCGATTGCAATCTATGCCATCGACCAGCGGGGCTTTGGCCGCTCGACACAAACGGGTATCTGGGCGGGCGAGACACGCATGCAGGATGACCTGCTGGTTGCTGCCCGCTTGCTGTGCGACCGTTATCCGGACACACCCCTTTATCTGTTCGGGGAAAGTATGGGCGGTGCCGTCATCCTGGATGCGGCATCGACACTGCACCGAACCTGCACCGCAGGTGTCATCCTGGCCGCGCCGGCAGTCTGGGGCTGGCAGACCATGCCCTGGTGGCAGGGCACCCTGCTGCGACTGGCGGCACACGTGGTGCCGGCGATGAAGGTGACCGGCGAGGGGCTCGATATTCGGCCCTCGGACAACATCGACATGCTGCGCGCCCTTGGCCGGGATCCGCTGGTCATCAAGGAAACCCGCATCGATACCATCTATGGCCTGACCAACCTGATGCAGGCGGCCTATGCCGGCAGTGAGCAGCTGCAGCTGCCGACCCTGCTGCTGTACGGCGAGCATGATGAAATCATCACCCCCGTGCCCGTGTGCGGAATGCTCGAAAAACTGGATGATTTTTCAGCAGTTGGCTGGCGCATGCTGATGTACCCGGAGGGTTTCCACATGCTGACAAGGGATTTACAGGCGGATGTGGTACTGGAGGATATCGCTGCCTGGATTATCGATCGGGATGCGGCCGCCCCCTCAGGGTTTGAGGTCGGTCACGACACACCGCGACTCCTGGAGATTTGCCATGGCCTCCATTCCGGATGATAAATAGTTTACAATTTGATCTGCATCAACAAATGCTCATAAATCAGCTTTCCGCCGGTCTATGAGGGTGATTCGTTGATGTTTTCGACTATATACTTTTTGTGAAGCTTTTCTGAAAGAAAATATTTCAGAGCATATTAAACGACAATAATTGAGAGGTCAGTGACATGAAGAGTCTTAAAAAACTCCTTACTACTTCCCTGGTTGCCGGTGCGCTTGCACTGTCTGCCGGTTCCGCCAGTGCCTGGTGGGGTGGTAATGACTACTGGGGCGGCCCGTGGGGCTATGGTGGCTATCCCGGTTACGGGTATGGCGGTTATCCCGGTTATGGTGGCTGGGGCGGTTATCGCGGCTGGGGCGGTTATCCCGGTTATGGCTGGGGCGGTTATCCCGGTTATGGCTATGGCTATGCACCGGTTGCACCGACGGCACCGGCGACGACGAAAGCCAAGTAAGCTGTCCGGCCTGAGTTCGGCCACAAGGGGCGCGTCTGTTATGGGCGCGCCCTTTTTTATTGGGCCTGAACAGTACGAGAAATATTGAATGCAGGCGCTGCCTTGGCCGCGAATTCGCGCACGCGTCGTGCTCCAGCAGGGATCGCATCACCGGGAATACGGGCCTGACCGAATAACAGCACCTGCAGGAGCGGACGTTGTCCGCGAATGAATCTGATACATTTGTTCGCGCATGCCTGCGCTCCTGCAACAGTCGTTTCAAACGGCATGAATGAATACAACCGGCTACCTCAGTAAGGCCGCGGTGTGAGGTAGTCGCGAAACGCGACAGCCCCGTCAACCGCCGGGGCTTGCAGTAACGGCCAGGTGAACAGGTGCTTCGGCTCCGGTAATTGCTTCGCCTGGTAGCCAGTCAGCGTGGCATCAAGCCGGCCGACTACGGCCGGCATCATCAGCATGGCCTCTGACACGAGATCTGACTGCACCCCGGCTGCCGCATCGAAATCTCCCGTGGCGGCCTGTGCCAGTGCCAGCAGTTCCCGGTGCGGCGGTATCGGCTGACGGTCATGCAGCGTGCGGGCGCGGTCAAGTGCCCGATCTGCATCACAGGCCGGTCCCTCGCTGCAGGCCAGTAGCTGTATCTTCACATAGTCAAGCAGCGGTTGTTCTGGAAAGCGCTGTTGCGCCGTTTCGATCACGGCCAGGATGTCGGCCCTGCCCCGCCCGGCCTGCATGAGCGCACCGGCATAGGGCAGCCAGACTGCGGGATTTTCCGGCGTTGCCTGCACACAGGCGGCATAGTATTTCACTGCCCTGGCAGGATGTCCCTGGCGGTAATGGCTGTTGGCAAGATTGATCAGGGCGCCGCCATGGTCGGGCTCATGTCCGAGTGCCGTCGTGTAGTGACGGATCGCCGTGTCCGTATCCCCTGTCTCATCGGCCAGGCTACCGAGCAGGTACCAGGCCAGGGCGCGGGTCGGGTCAGTCGCCACCACGGCCTCAAGCAGCTGCCCGGCTTCCGCACGTGCGTCGGTGAGATACAGCGTGCGGGCATAACTGATGCGCGCGTTGATATTGTCCGGATCCCGCTCGAGTCCGCGTGCAAAGGCATCGCGCGCGGCGGCGTAGTCCAGTTTGCGAAAGGCCTTCATGCCCTGCAGAAAATGGATTTGCGCACCCTGCCGCAGCGCCTTGAGGCTCTCGATCTGCGGGTCCTTGATGACAGGTGACTGGTCGCCCCGCTGCGCAAGGTGCGCTTTGGCCCGATCGTTCTCGCCAACGGCGCGCAGTGCCCGTGCCAGCGAGTAATGGATGCGGTTCGCCTCCGGTTGCATCTCCAGGGCCTGCCGGAAATGTTCAATCGCGACCTCATGGTCACGTTGCAGCAAGGCAATCTGGCCAAGACCGTAATGTGCCGCCGCCTCGAGGCCACGCGCCCCGACGACCTGTTGATAAGCCTGTTTTGCCTGCTCCAGTTCGTTGAGATCGAGCCAGGCATCGGCCAGACGAGCCGTGACCGCGAGATAGTCGGGTCGCAGATCGCGTGCTGTTCGGTAATCTCTTACGGCCGTCACGAGGTCACCCGTGTCGTCGGCAAGATATGCGGAATAATAAATCCAGCGGAAGTTTTCGGGTGCCAGTTTCCGGGCATTGGCATAGCAGTCCCCGGCTAGCCGCTTCACGAGATGCGCCTGGTAAAGTGCACCGAGTTCGCCCCAGCCCTCTGCGAGTTCCTCATCCGGCAGATTGTCAGAGACCATGCGGGCAAGACGCGCGCGCGCCGCGGTGAGCTGTTGCCGGCTGTCTGCATCGAGGTTGTCGAGGCTGATCTCCGCTACCGGCACCAGCCGGTCAGCCAGAGCGGCCGGCAAGTCCGACAGGGCGTCCGCCATGGCCGGCGAGATGCCGCCGAAAAACAGCAGCAGCCCGCCAGTGAACCATGTAAAAGTCCGCAGCGACATGCGCCTACAATGTCCCGGTCGACTGGCGAATGGTCAGCAGGGTATCGACCTGCCCGACGGACACGGACTGGCGCTGTCCGTCCGGCCACAGGATATTCAGGGCATCGACCGATTCGTGCCGGCCCAGGCCGAAGGTCACCGGCAGTTCGACCTGCGACAGGTAACTGCGTGTCGGCATAACCTGGCGGCGCAGGACCATGTCGCCCGCAATCAGTTCGATCACCGCACCGATGGCACTGCGGTTCGCGCGACTCCCTTCAAGCTGCACACGCAGCCAGTGGTTTCCCGTTTGCTGGTCATTGCGCAGCAGCACGGCGGCCCGGCCGTTCTGCACTACGGCGATGTCGAGATCGCCGTCACTGTCGATATCCGCGTAGGCGGCACCGCGCCCGACCAGGGGTTTGTCTATATCGCCGGCACCGGTGACTTGCAGGAAACGCGTGCGACAGTCGTCGCCGCAATTCCAGAACAGCTGGGCGGGTTGCGCGTAGGTCTGGCTGGGCTGTATGACATTGATATCGGCATCCAGGTGGCCATTGGCCTGGAACAGGTCGAGCCGCCCGTCCAGGTCATAATCGAAGAAAAACAGTCCGAACGTCAGCGCCAGTCGCGAGGCGGGTCCAAAACCCTCCAGGATGGCCTCATCCAGAAACGGCGGCTGGCCGTCGGCCGTGACGAACAGGGAGCTCATTTCATTGGCGAAGTTGCCTATGGCAACGCCCAGGTCGTCGTCGTTACGGAAAAAGGCCGCATCGATACCCATGGCACCGGTCGATTTGCCGTTGCGGTCGTAGGCGATGCCCTCCAGCACACCGATTTCCTCGAAGCGTCCGTTGCCGAGATTGTGGTAGAGGTAGTTGCGCGTGGTGTCGTTGGCAACGAACAGGTCGATCAGGCCATCGCTGTCGTAGTCCACCGGTGCGGCTGCCAGTGCCTTGCCGGAGGCCGTGCCGCGCTGCCGGTCGATCACGATGCCCGAGGTTTCCGAAATGTCCGAGAACCCCCCCTCGCCATCATTGCGATACAGCCGGTTGCTGGTACCGAAAAAGTGGTTGGGTGCGCCAATGGCCCGCCCGAGTCCGGTCAACTGGAAATCGATCTCCAGGTCGATCTCGCGCGACCAGACCACGTAGTTGCCGACAAACAGGTCCAGGTCACCGTCGTTGTCGATATCGATGAAGGCCGCGACAGTACTCCAGTCGTCCGCGACGCCGGCCGTGTTGCTGGCATCGGTCACATCGATGAAGCTGCCCTGGTTGTTTCTGAGCAGGCGGTTGCGACCCAGTGCAGTGATATAGATGTCCGTCCAGCCGTCATTGTCGTAATCACCGACAGCGGCACCCATGCAGTAGCAGGTGAATGCGAGCCCGGTTTCAGCCGACACATCCGAGAAGCTGCCGCCGCCATCGTTGCGGTAGAGCGCCTGCGTGGGTGTTTCCGCCTGCGCCTGACCGGGGAACCAGTTCGAGTTTACAAACAGCAGGTCCTGGTCACCGTCATTATCATAATCGATGAAGGCGACCCCGCTGCCGATGGCCTCGGGAATGAGCTTCTCGCCGTAGGCGCCGTTGGTGTGGACAAAGTCGATACCGGCCGCCTGCGTGATATCGGTAAATCCGTACGGCGGCGGCTGCGGCTCATCGTCCGCGTCATCGATCACCGGTCCTGTGAGGACGGCCTCTGTCTGCTGTACGGGTGCGTCATCCGCGAACTGCTGCCATACAAATACAACGCCGACAATAGCCGAGAAGATGGCAACCGCACCGAGTGAGCGGTAGAAGGCGCGCCGGATAATGGCCTCCTTTTTATAGAGGCCCTGTTGTTGGTCGGGTTGTTCGTTCATAGCTCGTTACATGCGTTGTTGTGCAGCCGTTGCGTACCCCTTGTTTCTCATATTGCATACGGGCTGTGGTTTAAAATACTAGTTTACTGTGCTTGGCCTGCTGCCGGAATTGACTTGTGTCAGGTCAGGCTCCCGACAGCTGCCCGGCGGACCGGCAGGCTCGCCCTCTCCCGGCAGCTTTCGAGTCAGCGAGTAGATGGCGATGGCGGCGGCGGCATGATCGGCGGCCGGATTCTCACTGCGGTGGCGGGTCACGGCCTGCTCGATGGCCGAATCGTCCGGTCGGTATTGCTCATGCAGCTGCCGGTGTCTTGCCGCCAGCGTCTCGTCACCCTGCCGGGCATGGACCTGTGACAGGTTGAAGTGGGCCGCCGCATTTTCCGGGTCGATGGCCAGTGTCCTGTGGAACCAGTCACGCGCCTCCCCGAGCAAGCGGTCCCGGGTCGCTTGCATGTCCTTTCCGCGCAGCTGTCGCGCCCGTTCATACAGGCTGCGACCAAGCGCGTTCAGCACCCGCACATCCACGGAGAAATCAAGATTACGGCGTTGTGCCTCACTGAAGCGATTGCTGACAATGGTCTCCAGTGTGTCGATGGCCTCGACGAGGTGCCCGTTTTGCCGGTCGATGAGTGCGCTGAACCAGGCAATGGTCCAGGGCGCGGCCGGTTGATCGCCCTGCCCGGCGCGTAACAGGGCATCCACGGCTGCATCCAGGCGTCCCTCGCGAAAATAGACGCGTGCCTGGTTGAGGGCGCCGTCGCCACGGCCCTGCAGCTCCACCTGCCGAAAGGCGTGTTCGGCCTGGCGCAGCTCACCCTTGTTGTTGCCACCACCCTGGCGCAGCAGACCGATGCCGTAGTCGTTCCAGCGTTCGGCGATCGCGACGGGCGATGCGGTTTCGGCAGAGATCGACGGATTGCCCGCGACGGGCAGCGTGACACGGTCGGTCGCCATCAGGGTCACGGGCAGATCGTTGCAGCGGAAGCCTTCACCCTGGATGTGACGCAGGTAGGGGGTGTCGAACTTGCGGTATTTCAGGTGCGCCTCCAGTGTCACCGGTCCGCCGATATCAGCCGGTACGTCCAGCCGGTAATGCACGACCGTGGCCGCGCCGGGCGGGATCTGGTGGTTATAGAGCGCAATGAACACATCCTGGGCATTGCGCCGGTCGATGCGCTGGCCGTTGCGGTCCAGCACATAGCTGTTGACGAAGTAGGACCAGGGGTCGACCCTGCCGCTCGCATCCATCGCGCCGCTGTGAGCAAGCAGCGCATCACCGCTGCGGGCAGTCAGCTCCACCCACAGCTGGTTCGAGTCCGCCGTACCTTCCGTGAGGTGATGACCGACACCGGTGGTGCGCAGCACGACCTCCACCAGGTAGCGCCCGCCGGGCTCGAGCACAGGCAGTGACGGGCGCAGCGGCGCATGCAGTGTACCGTCGATGCGGCCGTCCTCCTTGATGCCGAAGATATCGATGCGGGTCACATCACTGAGACGCGCCTGGTGGGCGGCAATGACCTCCTCCGGCAAGCCGACCAGGTGGGCGACGCCGGTGTTAGCCGCCGGGAACAGGTGGCTGTGCACGCCGCGCACGCCGGTGTCACTGAAATCGCGCGCGGCCGGGTCGTCTGAGGTTTGCACCGGCATATGGCACATGCTGCAGCGCTCGACGGCCTGCTCCGGATAGTAAAAACTGTCGACCCGGTGTCCCGCTACACCGCTTTGCAGGAAACTGTCGTAGTGGTTCTGCCCGCGCAGCCAGCGATAGTCGTTGACCTCCTCTGTGAGGCTGACCTTGTGACAGGTCGAACAGAATTCGGCCGTGCGGTGAAACGGTTTCAGCAGCGTTTTCCTGTGGTAAGCCGGCTTGGCACGAATCAGCTGGCGGTTGGTCCAGGCAAGCACCGGCGATTCGCTGCGGGCAAAGGGATAGCGTGGCGGGTCGGCGATGGTGTAATCACCATTGCCGCGCGTGCCGTTGACGGTTTCCATCGCATGGCAGCTCATGCAGGTAATGCCTGCCTGGCCGGTCGGATCGTTGTCCATGTCAAAATCCACCGCATCGAAGCGGCCGCTGAACAGCGGTACCGGGTCGTGGCAGGCCGCACAGAAACGCGACGCGGTGACCGTACCGTCGCGCGCGAGCACCACGCGGCGGGTCTCCTCGACACTGAACTTGTAGGCCGGATTATTCATGGAGCTGAAGCGGTGCATGCTGTGTGCATGAGACTGTGCGATATCGGCATGGCATTCCGCACACACCTCGTCTGTCATCAGGTGCGCCGGCGGCAGGGTCTCGCTGCCCGCCAGCACGGTGCGCGCTGGTGCAAAGGTTGTTGAGATGCGCTCGCTCTCCTCGCCGGTCACACCGATCTGCAGTACGACCATGAAGGCCGCAAAGCCGGCTGCCAGTACCGACCAGCGCAGGCCCGAGCGCCAGCGGATGGGCGGGCCGGCCAGGCGGTGCAGCACGAACAGCCAGGCGACCACGAGCGGACTGATAACATGAATCCAGTACAGCCCTTGCCGCACCACCGGGTGATTGATCTCGAGAAAACCGAAGCGGGTCAGCAGCAGCCCGGTCACCAGCAACACCAGCGCCGTGCCGAACAGACCGAGCCCGGCGCGAATGGCATAGCGATTTGGCCGTCCCAGTGCCCGACGCATATGGCCGAGGACAAACAGGATGACCGGCACTGTAATCAGCAGGCCCAGCAGCAGGTGCAGCAGGAACATCAGCAGGTAGAAATAGTCCTGATGCAGTGCGCCGGTGGCCGCCTCCAGCAGAGTGATCGCGGCCAGGTAAACCGAATTGACGACCAGCAGCGCAAACAGCAGGAAAACGGCAGTGAGCAGTTTACCGAGGCGCTGGGTGATGACCGGGTAGCCAGTATTCATTGCAACAACAGTGAAATCAAAGGAGCAGTATACTTTGTTCAGGCGAACCGTAATTGATGCGGCTCAAATATTGTTACCACCTCCGGCACGGGCGACGCCACCGCGGGGTGCATGATCGGGCTGCACTGACCGTCCTGACCGGCAATGGAAAGTGCAGCACGATAGTCAACCGGTGGGGAGCGCGGGCAGACCGTCAGGCCGGGAATACTGCAAACGCCATATGCGCCCGGGATGCCTGAAAGCAACCGCTGGTTCAACGCCCGGATGGGTGCGGCCGGTTATGTTCCGGTGTTACTCGGGCAGCCTTGGTGGCGGGGTTTTTTCGCCACTGTTGGGATTCACCACGATTGTGCTCGGTCGGCCATATCCGCCGCCGCCCCAGGGACCGCCGCCCCAGCCGTAGGGACCGCCGCCATAGCCATAGGGACCGCCGTAGCCGTAGGGACCGTACCCGCCGCCGTAGCCGTAGGGACCGTACCCGCCGTAGCCGCGGCGGTAATACCTGTCATCATCATCATCAAACCAGCGGCCCGGATTCATCATATTGCCCATGTCGAAAGCCTGCGCGACATTCATCGTTCCCAGAACCGCCATGCCGAGGGTGACTACAGACACTGCCGTAATCATTATTTTACGATTAGCCATTCGGCTACCTCCAAATTACCGTTTTATAATTGTAGTAGCGAAACTGTAGTGCACCGGTACTCCCATCGATGCGGCGCCTGATACCTGTCAGGACTCCATCGAGCCCGTCTGCCCGGCTCCCGGTCCGTCAATGGGTCGGGACAGTTTTTTCATTTAAACTGAAAACATTACAATAATTTATACAACCATATTGTCTGATTTACAACCTTGTAGCATGATGATACTAAATAAGCACATGTTGTATGGCGTAATCCAGACAAATATCGTCTATAGTCAATAGTCGTAAGTGACTGAAAAGTATTGGATGGATACCATGGCCGAAATTTCCGGAAAGGCCAGGATCCTGATGCCACGTGCCGGGTGTTCTCAATAACAAAGCCGGATGGGGGTTTTAGATGAAAAAGCTGATTATTTTCCTGGCTCTGGCCTGGCCGCTTGTCTGTCTGGCAGAAGCCTACCAATCCACACTGCTCGTACAGACGGGCAAATTGCGTGAAAGCGATCTCATCATCCGCACGATCACGGATCTCGAGAGCAACAAGATCTGCCTGGCCTTCTATATCCGGACCACGGGAACGAGTCCCGTACTGAGCTGTTACGATGCGGCCTCCGGCTATGCATCCAATATCAACCAGGTAGGGAACTTCAAGGAAGGCAAGCTGGTCGTGCGCAAGATGAAGGACACCGTCAATAATGTTGCCTGCCTGGTCGCCTATGTGAGTGTTCCGGGGACTTCACCCTCCATCAACTGTTACAGGAGCAGAAAGACAGCCAAGGACACCCTGGTGCGCAGCGGGCACCTGCGTGAGGGAGATCTCGACATTTACAGGATCGTGGATGCGGACAGTACCAAGACCTGTCTCATCAGCTACGTCAGTATCGGCGGCACCTCACCTTCGCTGATCTGCTACGACAGCCGTCCCGGTAGCAAGGGTGCACTGGTGCAGAACAGTTATTTACGGGAAGGTGATCTCATTGTGCGCAAGGTCGTCGATGAATCCAACGCGAAGGAATGCCTGATTACCTACGTCAGTACCGAGGGTACCTCTCCATATATCCACTGCTCTGACGTGGCACATGGTAAACCACCGGCAGTCAGCAACACACAGAGGTCTGTTCCGGCGACTACGCGCTGAAGGACCGGGTCTGGCCGCGGCGGCCAGTATGCGACGCATGCTGAACGCCCTGCCCCGTTTTCCCTGAACATTGCCGGATCTGCGTCAGGTCTGGCCGGCAGATCCATGCTGACAGCGCTCACCCTGTCCTGCAGTACACCGTCAAGCTCGTACCATCCAGCGGCAGTTGCCCGGGCGACATCCTCGCTTGCCTGGACATGCCGGGACTGCATGTTGCGCGGGTAAACTCGCCCTGCCCGCAGGTGCACAAGGCCGGCCGGAGCCGCCGCCCGACCTGCCAGACCTGCCATTACAGCGTTCTCATGGTTTAGAATTGTCCTCTTCCCAAGCCCGGACAGGACCTGACCAATGGCAAGCAAACACCAGGTGAGCTTCACCTATCTCTCCCAGGAGGACCTGCTGGATGCAGGCTGTTTTGATATTCGCATGGCCATGGAGACCGCCGAGAAGGCCATGCTGGCCATCGAGGATGGTCACGTACTGTTTCCGGAAAAGATCGTGCAGATCTTCAACCAGGCCAGCCAGGAGCGCATCAATTGTCTGCCGGCAACCCTGCTGGACGAAGGGGTCTGCGGGGTGAAATGGGTCTCGGTCTTTCCCGACAATCCGAGGCGTCACGACACGCAGAACCTGACGGCGATCATGATACTTTCGGAGATCGAACAGGGTTTTCCCATCGCCGTCATGGAGGGCACACTGGCGTCGAACATGCGGGTTGCGGCCATGGGCGGGATTGCGGCCCGGCACCTGGCACGCCGGGATGCGAAAACCATCGGCTTCATTGGCGCGGGCGAACAGGCCAAGATGCATCTCATCGCCATGAAGGCGGTGCGCCCGGGCCTGCAACAGTGTCGGGTGGCATCCAGTACCCTGGCGGAAGAGGAACAATTCATCGCCGAGCTCTCGCCGCTGTTACCGGACATGGCGTTCACCGCCACGGCCACCAACGCCCGCGAAGCCATGGAAACCGCGGACATCCTGGTCACCGCCACCAGCGCCCAGGCACCCCTGCTCAAGGCGGACTGGGTAAAACCCGGTGCCTTCTACAGTCACATCGGTGGCTGGGAGGACGAATATGCCGTGGTACAACAGGCGGACAAAATCGTCTGTGATGATTGGGAAACCGTAACGCATCGCACCCAGACCCTGAGCAGGATGTACAATGAAGGGCTGATTACCACACACGATATCCATGCTGACCTGCATGAACTGGTGTCGGGACACAAACCGGGTCGGGAATCGGATTCGGAGCGCATCTATTTCAACGCCGTGGGCCTGGCGTATATCGATGTCGCCATCGGTCTGGCCATGTACCGGCGCGCCACATCGGCGCATGCCGGGCGACAGCTGGATTTACAGCAAAGCATGATCTTCGAGCATGCCGACATCATTAACCAGGTACGCCTCTAGTCAACACTGCCAACCATGTTCAGGCGTTTACAAACACATCAGGGCAAGGTCGTGACCGTCTGCGTCGAGGGTAATGACGTCAGGGTGCCGGCCGGCGACAGCGTGGCTGCCGTGATGCTGGCCATGGACCTGCTGCCGACCCGGACCACCGCGGTGTCCGGTGCGCCGCGGGCACCGCTGTGCATGATGGGCGTGTGCTTCGAGTGCCTGATAGAGATCGATGGCGTTGCCAATCAACTGGCCTGCCAGGTCCAGGTGTCTGAAGGTATGCGTATCCGCCGCCAGCACGGTGCCGGCGATCCCGCCTCATGAACGCGCCTCGCGAACTTGTCATTATCGGCGCCGGGCCCGCCGGCATGGCGGCCGCCAGCACCGCGGCAGGGTTGGGTGTGGATACCCTGGTGCTGGACCAGCAGCCGGCCCCCGGCGGGCAGATTTTTCGAGGCATCGGGCAGGCCGGGCCGGCACATCTTGAACTGCTGGGCAGCGACTACCAGGCGGGCACTGAACGGGTGGCATCGTTTGTACACAGCAGCGCCGACTATCAGCCTGACACCGCCGTCTGGTCACTCGGGGCGGATGGTGAGCTGGGAATACTGCAGCGTGGCGAGGCGCGCATGATCAGTGCACGGCGCGTGGTAATTGCAGGTGGCGCCATGGAACGCCCCATTCCGTTTCCCGGCTGGACACTGCCCGGGGTGATGAATGCTGGCGGCGCCCAGGTCCTGATGAAATCCTCAAGACTGGTACCGCTGGATGGCGTGGTCATCGCCGGCAGCGGGCCGCTGCTCATCCTGCTCGCCTGGCAATACATGCGGGCCGGGGTTGCGGTGCAGGCGGTACTGGAACTGGCTCCGCGCAAGAACCTGTGGCGCGCGGGGCTGCGGCTACCGGCCGCGCTGCGCGCCGGACACTACCTGACCCGCGGCCTCGGGTATCTGCTCGCTCTGCGCCGCGCCGGCATCCGGGTGACCTATGGTGTCTCTGACCTGAAGGCGGTCGGCAACGACCGGCTCGAGGCCGTGACGTTTCGCACCGGCGGCCGTGAGCAATCGCTCGAGACCGGCAATCTGCTGGTGCACTTCGGCCTCGTGCCGGGTATCCAGCTGACGGAGGCGGCCGGTTGCCGCCACCAGTGGAATGACGGGCAGCAGTGCTGGCGCCCGCAGACCGATGCCTGGGGCAACAGCAGTGTGGATGGCATCGCCGTTGTCGGTGACGGTGCCGCCATCGGCGGGGCGGTCGCCGCGGTACACGCCGGGTGTCTGGCCGGCCTCGAGGCGGCACGAGCCCTGGAGCACATCGACGCAGCCGAGCGTGACCGGCTGGCCGTGAACGATCGGCAATGGTTGCAGAATGACCTCAGGATCCGCCCGTTTCTCGAAAGCCTGCACCGGCTCCCGGAGACCCTGCTGTCAGGTACTGCCGATGATACGCTGGTTTGTCGCTGCGAGGAGATCACCGCCGGCGAGGTGCGTGCCGCGGTGCGCGCCGGGCACCGGGATCCTAACCAGGTCAAGTTCATTACCCGCTGCGGTATGGGTCCCTGTCAGGGCCGGCAGTGCGGACAGGCAGTTGCCAACATCGTGGCAGCAGCCTGCGATCGACCGGTTAGCGAGGTCGTGCCTTTTCGGGTACGACCTCCGCTGCGGCCTGTCAGTATCGGGGAGTTGTCCATGCTGGAAAGCGGTAACAATACAGCATGAATGCAGATGTGGTGATCGTTGGCGGTGGTCTGATGGGTTCATCCGCTGCGCTGCACCTGGCGATGCGCGGACAACGCGTGATCGTGATGGAAAAAGACAGCCCTGGACGGCATGCATCGGGGGTCAATGCCGGCGGGCTGCGCCAGCTCAACCGCCATCCGGCCGAGATCCCGCTGGCGGCGGCGGCGGCCCGGCTGTGGCGTGATATTCAGTCACTCGTCGACAGCGATTGCGATGTCAAGCTGAGCGGGCAGGTGCGCGTGGCGGAAAACGAGGCCGACATGCGCCTGCTGGAGGAGCGCGCCGCGCAGGTGCGCGCCCTGGGATATGAGCACGAAATCATCATCGATCGCGAACAGCTCTACCGACTGGTCCCTCGCCTGGCACCGCATTGCGTAGGCGCCCTGTATACCCGTGACGATGGGTTCGCCCGGCCGTTTCATGCACTCACCGCGTTTCGCCACAAGGCCGAGTCGCTGGGCGTGCAGTACCGGACCGGCAGCCGCGTCCATGAAGTCGCTCGTCAGGGCGAAGACTGGCAGGTGGTGACGGACAGGGGATGCGTCAGCGCGCCGGTACTGGTCAACTGCTCGGGTGCCTGGTCGCAAGCGTTGTGCAGCATGCTGGGGGAACCGGTCACCGTCAACACCGGTGCGCCGATGATGATGGTAACCGAACGTCTGCCCCATTTCCTCGATCCCGTTGTCGGTGCGGCCTCACGGAAACTTTCCTTCAAGCAGATGCAAAACGGCACCGTCCTGATCGGCGGCGCGCATCTGGCCAACTATGATATGAAATCCGAGACCACGGCTATCGACTTTATCAAACTCAGCGAGAGTGCCCGCTCGGCGGTCGAATTGTTCCCGCACGTGCGGGACGCGCATATCGTGCGCACCTGGGCGGGCCTGGAAGCCTTCACACCGGACCATCTGCCGGTCATCAGTCCCGGCAGTTGTGCCACCGGCGTCTTCCATGCATTCGGCTTTTCCGCCCATGGCTTCCAGCTTTCCCCCATCGTCGGCCTTATCCTGTCCGAACTGATCATCGACGGGAAGAGCGAACTGCCAATTGGACCGTTCAGCATCAAACGTTTTCTCGACGAAACGGCGACTGGATGTGCATAAACGCAGGTTACGAGGATCTGTACTATTTCAGCTGGATTCTTCAGAAACAAGCAGGTTATATTTTACATGTACGGACATCATCCATGTCCCTTGCCGGACGTTTCGAAAGCCAATCACAAGAGGATCAACATGTCATGGATAATGGGGTAATGATTATCATTATCGTGGTTCTGGGAGCTGTGTGCGGCTGGACATATATTTTGTGGAAGAACACACAGAGAATGAACGACACGATCAACCAGACGGCACGACAACACGATCTTGTCAGGCACGACGAGCGCGCACGTATGCTTTGCCGTGCCATACGCATCCTGAATCCGAATGTTACGCCAGGCATTGACTATGTCATCAGGCACGACTCCCCGGAGCAGGAACCGTATATCGCCGAATGGACGAGCAATGTAGCGCGGCCTACCGAGGAAGAAATCAGGTCTGCCCTGCTGGAAGTGTCAGATGTCCACCATGAGGATAAATATGCCTCAATGAGGCAGGCGGAGTACCCGAGTATAGAGGAGCAACTGTATGCCGCGTACCTGGCACGCCAGGGGGACAACACCAAGCAACTCGAGGTGGACGAGAAAATCCGCCTTGTAAAGGAGGAATATCCAAAGGCGGATGACAGCTGTCTTTAGTAAGGCATCAGGGCCGGCGCTGGATATTTCATACATTGATTCCACTCGTCATGCTGCCCGGCTCGAACCAACCTGTTTCCAGTCAGCTTCTCACCCACCACACCCTGAAAATCAAAAAGCCCCTGCCGGGGCTTTTCTGATTTTGGCGGAGAGGGTGGCCGCTCTCGCACATCCATGTGCTTCGCGGCACCTGCACATCCCTGTGCATTGGGATTTTTCACCAGGGTTCGAATCCAGTGCGTTACACATAACAGAGACAGATGGGGCCCAATGAGCCCTCTGTTACGTTCGTATGGCGGAGAGGGTGGGATTCGAACCCACGGAACCTCGCGGTTCAACGGTTTTCAAGACCGCCGCTTTCGACCACTCAGCCACCTCTCCAGATTCTGTTTAATTGCGCCTTGCACGCGCCGATCCCCAGTTGCAGGGGGTCGGGCAGGTCGCAAGCATAGCGGATTCAGGTAGTTGGATTCCAGCTAAATGCCATAAAAACTTCATGTTTTTCAAGTTGCTGTTTATCTCCGGAGACATTATCCTTAGTGAACCGGTCGGAATTGCCGATGTCTATACCTGGACACAAACTTCCAGGGAAACAGAGAGGATCCAGAAACCATGAGTATGATTGAAAAAACCGTTGTATCTACCGGGCAGTCAGTTCTCGCGACCAACAAGGTTTTGCGCAATACCTATGCCCTGCTCTCGCTGACGCTGATCTTCAGCGCAGTGTGCGCCGGCATTGCCGTCATGCTGAACATGCCGCCAATGGGCATGCTCATTACCTTTGCGGGCTACTTCGGTTTACTGTTCCTGACCACCCGCTTCGCCAACAGCGGCCTCGGCCTGCTGTGCGTGTTCGCGCTGACCGGCTTCATGGGCCTGACACTGGGCCCGATCATCAGCATGTATCTGTCCATTCCCAACGGCAGCCAGATCGTCATGGCCGCCATGGGTGGCACCGGGGTGATCTTCCTCGGCCTGTCCGGCTATGTGCTGACCACGCGCAAGGACTTCAGCTTCATCGGCGGATTCCTGATGGTCGGCATCCTGGTGGCGTTCCTTGCCGGCCTGGGCGCAGTATTCTTCAACATGCCGGGCCTGTCGCTGGCCGTTTCGGCCATGTTCGTGCTGCTGATGTCCGGCCTGATCCTGTACCAGACCAGTGCAATCATCCACGGCGGCGAGACCAATTACATCCTCGCCACGGTCACCCTGTTTGTCTCGATCTACAACCTGTTCCTGAGCCTGCTGCAGCTGCTCGGGGCTTTCGGTGGCGACGACTAGGACAAGCCGCTCATAAGCATAGCTGGCCCCGCAAATGCGGGGCCTGTTTTTTTATATACCAGGATGCAAGACATCGCGAGAGGCATGCATGCCGGTAGCGATAAGGTAAAACACATGCACGATTCCTTCGACGCACGTAATGAACTCGAGCAGAAGCTGCTCGCGACCCAGGAAGGCCAGCTGGCCAGCGAGGCCCTCATGGACTACCTGATGGACACCCAGATATTCATGCCGGTCAAGGACTCGATTGGCATCGAGGGCTTCACCAGCAGCAACAAGGCCGTGCCCCTGACGCTGAAGACCGAGGACGATATCGAGGTGCTCATCCTGTTCACCAGCCCGGAGCGTGCCAAGGACTTTGTGCAGGACTTCCCGGGTTACGAGGGCGGCCTGCTGGCGGAATTCAGCTGGGTGCTGGAACGCACCGGCAGCGGCATCGGCATCTCGATCAACCCGAACTGGCCGGTCGGCATGGACCTCGAACCCGACATGGTCCAGCAACTGAAGAACAACTGAGCGATTTGAAACCACGCACCAGGCTGCGCGAAGACCCGCTGTTCCTGGCCGCCATTCTGGCAGCCCCGCTGGTCTGGCTGCTGCTGTATTT
>JABDRC010000187.1 GCA_013041945.1 Halobacteria archaeon | reverse complement strand
TTGCCACGGAATCCACGGAACGACACGGAATTCAATATTGTTTATATCGGTAAAACATCCTGTCATCCCCGCGCAGGCGGGGATCCAGTTGTAGTATGTGATCAAAAACTCACATGCCTGGTATATACATTGAAAAAACAAGCCATTTATATTAGCCAGTGACAAACTGGCGGACTGGATCCCCGCCTGCGCGGGGATGACAGGATGTTTTACCGATATAAACAATATTGAATTCCGTGTCGTTCCGTGGATTCCGTGGCAATGTTTTTCCCGGCTTTTCCATGCCTGTTTATCAGCATCACCCAAACCGGTAAGCTAGGCATATGTGCCGACATGCCGCCTACCTGGGTCCTGCCATTTCCCTGCAGCAGTTCCTGCTCGATCCGCCGCACAGCCTGTATAAACAATCCTGGAATGCGCAGGAACTCGTGTATGCACGCCTGAACGCAGACGGTTACGGTTTCGGCTGGTTCAATGGCCAGGGCGAGCCCGCCACCTATACCAGCGCCATGCCCATCTGGTCAGACAGCAACCTGCCCTCGCTCGCCGGCTCGTTGAAGTATCCCCTGTGGGTGGGTGAGGTGCGCAGCGCCACCATCGGCAGTCCGGTGCACCCGTACAATACACAACCGTTTCGCGACGCACGCTGGCTGTTCGTGCACAACGGTTACATCCGGAAATTTCACGAACAGGTCAGGCCGTCCATCACGGCCCGGCTTTTGCCGCAGATCGCGGCCGACATCCGCGGCAACACCGATTCCGAGTACCTGTTCGCCCTGCTGCGCCAGATCATGCTGGACAGTCCGGACGCATCCGTTCCGGATGCCATGCACGAATTGTTTGCCATCGTGGGCGAGCTGGCCGGCAGCGAGGAATCGCTGCTTAACCTGATCCTGACAGACGGGACAACGCTGTATGCCAATCGCCATGGCATCAACCACCAGCCGCCCTCGCTGTATTACACGGACAGTGACCCGCTGTTCCCCGGTGGCCAGCTGGTCGCCTCCGAGGCCTTCAATCCCGAGGCCGGCTGGCAGCGCGTGCCGGAACAGCATGTCGTCATACTGCAGTCGGACACCGCCCCTGTACTGCAGGCATTGTGAGTGACCCGAACCTGCTCAACGAACTCCGGCTGGCGCGCGAGCTGGTGACGGCGCTGGTCGATACGCTGGACGATACCGTCAGTTGCACGCAGTACCACCCGGACCTCAGCCCGATCGGCTGGCATCTCGGCCACTGCACCTGGACCGAGAGCTACTGGTTGCAGGCAACCGTCGGCGGTGATGACCGGCATACACAACCGGTGGAGGCGCTCTATACACCGTCTGCAACGCCGAAAGCCGAACGTGGCGCAAGGCTCCCCCCGCTGGATGCCCTGCTGCAGTGGACGGCCGGTCTGCAGGCGATCAACGATGAACTGCTGGAATCCGGGTCACCGCCCCTGCTCGATCACCCCCTGATGCAGGATGATTACCTGCTGCATTTCCTCATCCAGCATTACAGCCAGCATTACGAGACAATGCTCATGATCCTGACCCAGCGCGCCTGCCGGGCAGACGACGGCACATTCCCGGTCAAGGACCCGCTGCATCCCCGCAGGCCGGACCCGACAGCACTCGCCGTGCAGCCCGGGCATTACCGCGTTGGCGGCACGGCACCCATTGCCTATGACAACGAGCTGCCGCCCCAGCAGGTGACGCTGGGACCGTTCAGTATTGCCAGCCGCCCGGTCTCGAACAGTGAATACCTGGCGTTCATGCAGGACGGCGGCTACCGGCGCGCCGAACTGTGGAGTGAGTCCGGCTGGCACTGGCAGCAACAGCAGGTCCATGAACAACCGGACCACTGGCGCCGGAATGCCGATGACCACTGGTACGGTATTGCCGCACGCGGTGCCTATGTACTGGCCGGCGATGCCCCGGTGTCGGGCCTGTCATACCACGAGGCCGAGGCCTGTGCCCGCTGGGCCGGCGGACGCCTGCCGCACGAGCACCAGTGGGAGGTCGCCTGTCGCCTGCGGCTGCTCGAGGACACCGGCCGTGCCTGGGAATGGTGCGGCAACAGTTTTTATCCGTATGCCGGCTACCGGGCATTCCCCTACGAGGACTACTCGCAACCGTGGTTCGATGATAACCACTACAGCCTGCGCGGCGGCAGCCTGCACACGCGGCCGTCGATCAGGCGTGCCAGTTTCAGGAACTTCTACCAGCCCGACAAGCGCCACATCTTCGCCGGTCTGCGCCCGGTGTACGACACGCAGGCATGAAGACGCCCCCGGACAAGGCGCCGGTGTTCGGCAAGTACATGATCATTGCCGCCTGGGTGCTGGCGCTCGCCCTGCTGACGATGTTTTTCAACGATCAGCTGGATCGGCAGCGCAACCCGAACCGGCAATTGAAAACAGTTACCGATGGCACGCTGCCCGTGGTCCGGCTGCAGCGCAACCGCTTCGGCCACTATGTCGCGTCCGGCGAGATCAACGGCCAGCCGGTGGAATTCATGCTCGACACCGGGGCCACCGATGTCTCCATACCCGCCGATGTCGCCGACCGCCTCGGCCTGGAACGCGGCCGGCGCGCCGTCTACCAGACCGCCAACGGCCCCATCACGGCCTGGCGCACCACCATCGAGGAGGTCCGGCTCGGGCCGATCCGGGTCGGACCGGTGCCCGCCAGCATCAATCCGCATGACTCCACCGAGGCGATACTGCTTGGCATGAGTTTTCTGCGCGCACTGGACTTCAGTCAGCAGGGCAATACACTGACGCTCAGCTATCCCCGACCGGGAGGGAATTGATGGAACTCGTGCAACAGTTGACGGAATGGAGCGGTACGCTGGCCGGCCTGCTATGGGGCAACCCGCTGACCCTGATCATCCTGCTCGGCACCGGCCTCTATCTCACCATCCGCATGGGGCTGGTGCAGCTGCGCGGTTTCAGTCACGCCTTCGGCCTGGTGTCCGGCAAGTACAGCTGCAGGACGGACGCCGGCGAGGTGTCCCACTTCCAGGCCCTGTCGACCGCGCTGTCGGCAACCGTCGGCACCGGCAACATCGCCGGTGTCGCCACGGCCATCACGCTGGGCGGACCCGGTGCGCTGTTCTGGATGTGGGTCACGGCAGTGTTCGGCATGGCCACCAAGTTTGTCGAATGCACCCTGGCACTGCAGTTCCGCCATATTTCGCCCGACGGCACCGTCGCCGGCGGTCCGATGTACACCCTGCTGAAAGGACTCAGGATGCCGCGCCTGGCGGCCATGTTCGCCACCTTTGCACTGATCGCCTCCTTCGGTATCGGCAACATGGTGCAGGCGAACTCGGTGATGGACGGCCTGCGCTACATCGCGCCGGAACTGGACGCCTACCGCTGGTTTATCGGCTGCGCCCTCGCCGCGCTGGTCGGGCTGGTCATTCTCGGCGGTGTGAAGCGGATTGCGCATGTCGCCAGCACCATCGTGCCCTTCATGGCCATGGCCTACCTGTTCGCTGCGCTGCTGGTACTCGCCAATCATGCCGCGGCGATACCGGAGGCATTCGCGACCATCTTCAACATGGCACTCAACCCGTGGTCGGTTGGCGGCGCGGCGGTCGGCGAGGCCATCCGCTGGGGTGTCGCACGCGGCCTGTTCTCCAACGAGGCCGGGCTGGGCTCCTCACCCATGGCGCACGCCGCAGCGCGCACCAATGAACCGGTGCGCGAAGGGCTGGTGGCCATGCTGGAACCCTTTATCGACACCCTGGTGATCTGCACCCTGACCGGGCTGGTGCTGGTGGTGACCGGCGCCTGGCAGGAAAGCAGCGAGTCGCTGACCGGTGCCGCCCTGACCGCGCATGCCTTCGGCGGCGCACTGGGTGATGCGGGCGCCTGGGTCGTCGGCGGCGGCCTGACGCTGTTTGCCTATTCCACCATCATCGCCTGGTCCTATTACGGCGACCGTTCGGCATTCTTCCTGTTCGGCGAGCGCGCCGTGCTGCCCTACCGGGTCATCTATACCCTGCTGATCGTCATCGGCGCCGCCGTCCCGCTGCAACTGGTATGGAATATTGCCGACGTTACCAATATCCTGATGGCGCTGCCCAACCTCATCGGCCTGGTCCTGCTGGCCGGCCTGGTGAAAAAACTGAAAGACGATTATTTTGCAACCCCGCAAACCAAAGGAACCGAAACATGAGTGAAACAACCACCGCATCCGGCCTGCAGTATCGTGACGTCAAGACCGGTGAGGGCGAGGCCGTGACCGGCCGCGGACAGACCGTGATCGTCCACTACACCGGCTGGCTGGAAGACGACACCAAGTTCGACTCCAGCCGCGACCGCAATGAACCGTTCAGTTTTCCGGTCGATTGCGGCTACGTGATACGCGGCTGGGACGAGGGTGTCGTCGGCATGCAGGTCGGCGGCATACGCCGCCTGGTCATCCCGTCCGAACTGGGTTACGGCGCCCAGGGCGCCGGTGGCGTCATCCCGCCGAACGCCACGCTGACTTTCGAGATCGAGCTGCTGGAGATCTCCACCTGAATGCTGATCGAGGTCCTCGACGAGGCATTACTGCACAACGTGCGCGCGGCGCTGGCCGAGGATATCGGCAGCGGCGACATCACGGCCGCACTGATCCCGGCAGACAGTCAGGCGAAGGCAACGGTCATTTGCCGGGAGTCGGGGGTCCTGTGCGGCATGGCCTGGTTCAATGCCGTGTTTGCCGAACTCGATACGGCGATCACCGTCGAGTGGGCGGCAAGGGATGGTGACGTGCTGTCTGCCGGACAAACGCTGTGCACGCTCAACGGCCCGGCCCGCGCCATCCTCAGCGGCGAGCGGACCGCGCTCAATTTTCTGCAAACGCTGTCGGCCACCTCAGGTCTTGCGCGTCGCTATGCCGACAGTGTGTCCGACCTGCCGGTGAAAATTCTCGATACGCGCAAGACGATTCCCGGCCTGCGGGCCGCACAGAAATACGCCGTGCGCATCGGCGGCTGCCACAACCACCGCGCCGGCTTGTACGATGCCGTGCTGATCAAGGAAAACCACATCGCCGCCGCCGGTTCCATTGCACAGGCCGTCGAACATGCTGCGGAGAACAGCCCCGGGAAAATGATTGAAGTCGAGGTGGAAAACGCGGCGCAGATCCACGCCGCACTCGAGACTGCAGCGACCCGCCTGCTGCTCGATAATTTTACCACGGAGGAATTGCGCGCGGCCGTGGCACTGGTCGGTGGTCGCGTCGAACTGGAGGCCTCCGGCAGTTTCGACCTGGACAATATCCGCGCGGCGGCAGAGACCGGCGTGGATTACATTTCCGTTGGCGGCCTGACGAAGAATATCCAGGCCATCGACCTGTCGATGCGCTTTGCACTGTAGGACCGGATCGTCCGGCAATGCCATTTCCGGATGGATTCTCCCGTGATGCATGGGTTATGCTTCCTGAACTTTTATAGTTCAGTGCCTGGCAATTTGTTAATGCAACCACCGAAACAGTCTATGGCCTACACCATCAGCAAAACCTCCCTCGAAACCCGCAGAAAGAATATTCTCCTGAGCGTGCTGTTAAGCCTGGTACTGGCTGCCGT
>JABDRC010000177.1 GCA_013041945.1 Halobacteria archaeon | reverse complement strand
GAATATTTCCCGATTGATCAACAGGTTCATCATCCCCTGATTTCGATTAATATCTCCGGTGAGTCCCTGGGAAGCGATTCCTTTCTGTCGTATGTCATAACCCAGTTCCGTGAATACCGGATTAATCCACATAATATCTGTTTTGAAATCACGGAGACCGCTGCCATTGCCGACCTGTCCAACGCAACCCGGATTATCGAAAACCTTAAATTGCATGGTTGTCGATTTTCTCTTGATGACTTTGGCAGTGGATTGTCTTCATTCGCATACCTGAAAACGCTACCGGTCGATTTCCTGAAGATCGATGGAATGTTTGTAAAAGATATTGAGACTGATCCGATAGATTTCGCCATGGTTAAATCGATAACCGAAATCGGACATGTCATGGGCATGCAGATGATTGCCGAGTTTGTCGAGAATAATGAAATTCTGGACAAGCTGGCATCGATCAATGTTGATTATGCGCAAGGATATGGCATACAAAGACCCGCCCCCCTGGACGAAATCATTCAGCGCACCGGACCGGTCAGGCAGGCAATCCCGCCCAGGCAAATGACCCGCAAACAAGGATAACTGCGGTCAGCAGCCTTTGTACTTCTGCCAACGTTCCCGCAAAGGCGAGACCCCGGTCCGGACTGTGCCTGTAGCAACGGCCTGGAGCGGCCAGTCATGATTGACATGCTTTCCCGAACCTCCTCAAGCAGCAGGACTTTCACGAAGCAGGGTATACCCCGGACCCAACCGCCAACTGCTAGACTTGTAAGCGTCTGTTCCTGTTGATTTGAGTAATATCAGCAGCTACCGATACTAATAAAACAGATATGGAGTCTGTCATGAATAGATTGACATCTTTTGCGGCACTGGCCACCGCCGCGCTGATCGGCAGCCTGTCAGCCAGTGCCTGGTCGAATGAGCGCGCCTCGAGCTGGTCGGACGAGGTCATATCCTACGGAACGGCCGCACCGGCCGATAAAGCACCTGCTACCGCACCAGCACCCGCGCCCGCAAGCACTGCGGTGCCGGGCCAGTATGCACCACCCGTTCAGGGCGGTTATGCGCAACCGTGGCAACAACCGCACCAATGGCGTGCCCCGCAACAGGGTTATGGACAATTTCCCCGTTATTATCCGCAGGGCGGACAATACCCGGCCTACCCCGCAGCACCCGCAACGGCCGCAACGACCAGGAAAAATCCACTCAGTGCCGAACTGAAACAAACACAGGAACAACTGACCGCAAAAAGCAGCGAACTGGGTGAGGCCTACCGCAGGATTGATGAGCTGGACGGCAAACTGCAGGACAGTCTTGCCGCTGCAGAAAAACTGTCCGACAAGATGGCGTACAACACCCGCGAGCAACAGGCCCTGCGGGTACGCGTGACAGAACTGAACACGGCACTGAATACCGCGAAGGCCACACTGGAACAGCAGCACCAGCTGATCAACAACCACCAGGCGCAGAACGCGCAACTCGCCACGGAACGTGACCAGCTGCACGGCGAACTCGCCGGCCGGGATGAACAGCTGGCAGCGCTGCAGTCCGAACTGCAGGCGGCCACACAGGCACTGGCCGAGGCAAACTCAAAAGCCGACTCCGCATCGGAAGCACTCAGCGCCGCCAGGGCACAGATCGGGACGCACCGGGACGCATTGACCGAACTCGCGGCCGAACTGGAACGGCTGAAGGCCCGACTGCTGGGCGATCCGCAAGCCCCGACCGAATAACATCAGCTGCCGGCAATCAGGAGTCCGGCCCCGTCGATGGGCGGTCGCTGTCAATTGCCTTGCTGCCAATCAGCCCTGACAGGGCGCGATAATAATCGGCCGGTTTTTCCACCCACGGGAAATGCGCACAGCCCGTCAATACATGATGTTCGCTATTCACCAGTAAGTGCCGGTATTCGGCCAGGCTCTCCGGCTGCAGGACATCATCGCGGCAATAAATCACCCCGCTGATCCTGTCTGCCACTTGCCGTATATCGGCAGCCGTGAGCGGCGACGCCCGGTATTCGTTCCAGACCCTGATGTTCAGTCCGTTGTTTGCATCCTGCCGCGTGAATCCGGCTGCATATGCCCGGCCCTGTTCTGCATCGGCAAAATAGCTGGCAATCTTGCTGCGCAGGTTGTGCAGGTCTTCAACCGGCGTGCCGACATCCTCCAGCCTCAGCCTGTCATCCGTATCCGGGTGATTGAAGCGCTTGCGCTCGATATGCTCCAGGCTGCGCAGGGCCGGATCCACCGGATTGCTCAGAACCAGCTGGCTGACTCGCCCGGGGTGTTGCCTGGCAAACAGCAGCACCTGCAAGGCACCCCAGGAATGCCCCCACAGCACCACGGGCTCCTGCGGCAGGACATCGTGCATGTCCTGCAGCCACTGCGCCAGGACCGTTACTCGTGGCTGCAGGTGCAGACCGGCATTGTCGCCGACGCCGCGCACATCCCAGCGACAGACCCGGTAGTCCGCACTCAGCTCTTTTTGTACGGGCTGCAGGTTCCAGGTGGTAAAGGCAGGTCCGCCGCCGATCAGGTAAACGAGCGGCCCCTGTCCGAGACAATGCGTCACGATATCCGCTGCCGCCGTCGACAGACAGCCGCCAAGGAAAAAGGCCAGGGCAAGCATTTGAGGATATTTGACATGCACAGTGTCCAGTTTAGTAAAACAGGCGGACTTGAACGGATTTTATTTTTCTGGCTACCCTACGGGATTCAATCCTGTTCACGACCCCGCATGCGCGGAGTGCCTGAGGCGGGATAGCCGCCGGTGCGGCCTTGAGGTGTCGTCCGGTTGCAGGAAGATGACCCCCGGGTGGCTGATTCGCCGGTGTACAGTTGCATGCAAGAACAAACCGGGCCCTGACCCGGCGTTATTCAATACCCTGGTTTACCTCGCCGGCCCGCGTGCTGTGCAGGGCGGATTGCAGTTTCTGTTTCAGTCCGGCCATGCGCACCGACCACGGCTGTGCCTGCGAATAGCCCGACGACGGCAGATTTTCCAGTGCTGCCTTGATGTGTTGTCCGGATGCGGGCAGGTAATCCTCGGTGGCCAGTTCGCCCGTGTGCGCATGCATGCGGGCACGGGTATGCCCGATATTATCGAGTCGCTGCACCAGCAGCGGATCGGGATCATTCCATTGCTGCTCCATCGACATGGCCTTGTCGAGCCACTCACCGATTTTTTCCTCCTGCAGCCCGGCGCGCAATACCGTCATGATTCCCGTATTGGTCTTCGTGATCGCTGCCGCCTGCCGCACGCCCAGCTTCCTGATAGCCGGCCAGTACTTTTCCCGGAGAAACAGGTGATGTACCGCGGCGGTCGTGATGGTTTCCAGCACTTCCTCGTCGCCACACACTTCCATGGCGTACCTGTCGGCCTGCAACTCGTCGAGGCGGGCCGCGGCCGTACTGACCACGGTGTAAAGCGGCGCATAGACAGAGAACAGCAGGCGCACCGGCAGCAAACCGGGATCGGCCCCGACGCCCGCTGTCTGGTAACACGGCCAGATGTCGCGCAGCCCGAACAGCCAGTTAAGCAGCAGGTTGGAACGTTTCGAGAACTGGCCCAGGCGGCGCGCCAGCAGGCAGCTGAATTGCTGGCTCGACAGGCACTGCATCAGCGGCAGACCGATCACCAGCGAACGCGTCGACCACACCGGCAGTGCCGTGACGGGCGTCTTGATGATGTCGAGTTGATATCCCCCCGTCATCACGATGCGATCCACGCCCGTGCGGCCATACTGTTCGGCGGTGTCTTCGACCAGCCCGAACAGGTCGGGCGCCTGGTCCCGCTCGACCACAGCACCCGCGGGCAGCGGGGGTCTGAAGCGGGCAATGCGCCAGGTCACCAGCCCGCACAACCCGGTCACCAGCGCCCATACCAGCAGCCGGGTCCAGGCAATATCCGGGATATTGACGAGTGCGCTGTACATGCCCGCCACGCCGGCCATGACCAGCAGCGGAAACAGCGCCAGGCAGGCAAAGCCGGCCAATGCAAGGATGGTTGTGAGCAGCAGGTAGGCCCGCGGGTGAAGTTTCGCCATGGCCTCGCTGCGCATGCCGATACGCCGCAAGACTGATTGTCGCCATCCGTGATCTGCCATGAGATTGCCTCGCTGCACACATACACGCGATAAGAATTACCGCCATGGACAATGGTAGCCAACCCCCGGAAATGTGCCGCGACCGGAATCACACAAATAACGGGCG
>JABDRC010000175.1 GCA_013041945.1 Halobacteria archaeon | reverse complement strand
CGGTAGCCGGCGATCTCCTGCAGGAACACATCCCCGTACTTGAGCAGCTTCTTCTCGCCGACTCCGTTGACCTGCAGGAACTCGTCCCTGCTGGACGGCAGCAGAATCGCCATCTGGGTCAGCGCCGCATCGCCGAAAACCATGTAGGGCGCAATCCCCTCCTGCCTGGCGAGTTCCTTGCGCAACTCGCGCAACAGCTCGAACAGCAGTTCATCCCGGCCCTCGACCGGCGCCGCCAGCTTGCGCTGTTTCCTGGTCCGTTCACGCAGCCTCGGTTTTGCCAGCTGCAACCGGACCTCACCCTTCAACAGCGGGCGTGCCTCACCGGTCAGCTTGAGCACTGAATACGCGGCAATATCCTGTACCAGGTAACCGCGATGAATCAACTGTCGGAACAGGCTGGTCCACTCTGCATCGCTGCGTTCACTGCCGAGTCCATAGGTACTCAGTTCATCATGACGCAGCTTGCGTATCCGTTCGTTATCCATGCCACGCAGCACATCGACCACATGGCGCATGCCAAAACGCTGACCGACACGGTAGACGCAGGACAGCGCCTTGCGTGCATCGTCGGTAGCGTCATAACACTCGGGCGGATCGGTACAGATATCGCAGTTTCCGCAATCCTCGCCGAGGTCCTCGCCGAAGTAGTTCAACAGCACCCGCCGCCGGCAGGTCAGCGTCTCGGCAAAGGCAACCATGCTGTTGAGCTTGTGCGTCTCGATACGGCGCTGCTGTTCATCCGAGGTGTTCTCCACCAGCCGGCGCGCCATCACCATGTCCTGCGCACCGAAGAGCAACAGTGCCTCGGCAGGCAACCCGTCCCGCCCGGCTCGGCCGGTCTCCTGGTAGTAGCCCTCGATATTCTTGGGCAGGTCGTAGTGGACGACAAAACGTACATCGGGCTTGTCGATACCCATGCCGAAGGCCACGGTTGCCACAACCACATCCACCTCGTCGCGCATGAACTGTTCATGCGCCGCCTGCCGCTGTCCGGCAGGCAGGCCCGCGTGGTACGGCAGCGCACGCACGCCGGCCACCTGCAGTTTGCCGGCGATTTCCTCGACCCGCTTGCGGCTCAATGCATAGACGATGCCGGATGCCTCCTGCTGACGTTCCAGGAAGGCCTGCAGCTGTTCGAACGGCTTGCGCTTCTCCAGCGCAGTGTAACGGATATTGGGCCGGTCGAATCCGGTGATGAATACCGCAGGTCGCTGCAATTTCAACCGATGCATGATATCGGTGCGCGTCTGCGGATCAGCCGTGGCCGTCAATGCCAGCATCGACACCGACGGGAACTGCTCGCGCAGCGTGCCGAGCTGTGCATATTCCGGACGAAAATCGTGCCCCCACTGGGAAACGCAGTGCGCCTCGTCGACTGCAAACAGCGCAATTTCCATGTCCTGCAGGCGCGACCGGAAGCCGGCCGAGACCAGGCGCTCCGGGGCAACATAGAGCAGGTCGAGTTCACCGGCGTGCAACTGTGCCAGTATCTGCCGGGACTCGGCTTCGCCTGCGGAGGAGTTGTAGCACTGCGCACGAACCCCGTTGGCCTGCAGTGCATCCACCTGGTCCTTCATCAGCGAGATCAGCGGCGAGACGACAACGGTCGTGCCCGGCAGCAGCAGGGCCGGAATCTGGTAACACAGCGACTTGCCGCCACCGGTCGGCATCAGTACGAAGGTATCGCGCCGCTCGAGCACCGCGTCGATCACCGCCTCCTGGTCGGGCCGGAAGGTGTTGTAGCCGAATACCGATTGCAGGATGGTTTGCGGAGTATGGCTCACTATATTAACGGGATGCTGCGGTGGTTTGGCGTCGCGTCATAATGGGTAATGAAGTAACCGGCATGCAATAAATACTGTTGCTGAAGAATGAGTTTGTCGGGCCGCATTCACATGCCGTCCATGATCCGGAAAATCCGCACCGGCGCAGCGACGGGTGCAGAGACGGCCACCAGGAACGGGAGCCTAACCCGCGCGCTCCCGTAAAAGCAATCGCTAGACATCCCGGCTGATGTCGGACACGAGCGCATTCCCGGGGCATACCAGGACACGCACCCGACCAGGCAGTTGTGCTGTATTTTCAATCAATTATCACCCGCCAGATGTCCGTGTACGACCTCCGGACAATAGACGGCTGCAGCCGCTTTCCACAAGCTGTCAGACATGGTGAAAACATTCCGACAACCAATCCTGTTTGCCATACTGCTGTACGCCGGCATTTTCGCTGCCGGACCGGCGGTGGCCGGTTACATGGATTTCACGGCAGCCTCCGTCCAGGTCGAGGAAACATCCGGCTGCTGAGGCTTACCCCCTCGACACACCTCGTAACGGCGGCCATTGCGCCCGC
>JABDRC010000158.1 GCA_013041945.1 Halobacteria archaeon | reverse complement strand
GCGCTGGCCGATCGCCACTTCGGCATCGGCTGCGACCAGTTGCTGCTGGTCGAATCCGCCACCTCGCCGGACACCGACTTTCGCTACCGCATCTTCAACGCCGACGGCGGTGAGGTCGGCCAGTGCGGCAACGGTGCGCGTTGTTTCATGCAGTTCGTGCACGAACAGGGGCTCACCGCCGCGGAACGGATCGCCGTCGAGACGGCCGGTGGCACGCTGGAACTGGTGCGCACGGCGGACGGACAGGTCACCGTGAACATGGGAATCCCGCGGCTTGAACCGGCCGACATCCCGTTTGACGCCCCGGCGCGCGCGACGCACTACGGGCTGGATACAGGTAGTGCGACGGTCGAGATCGCGGCCGTCTCCATGGGAAACCCGCACGCCGTGCTGCGCGTTGACGACATCGACGCCGCACCGGTCGCCGGACTCGGCCCGCTGATCGAGCGGCATCCGCGCTTCCCGCAACGTGTAAACGCCGGCTTCATGCAGATCATCGATGCCGGTACGATCCGGCTCCGCGTCTATGAACGCGGTACCGGCGAAACACTGGCCTGCGGCAGCGGCGCCTGTGCAGCGGTTGTCGCCGGTCGCCTGTGGGGACAACTAAATGACACTGTCAAAGTCATGCTGAATGGCGGCGAACTTATGGTAAGCTGGGCGGATGAAGGAGCCCCGGTCATGATGACGGGCCCGGCCACTACCGTTTACCGGGGACAGATTGATCTATGACGACATCGCAGCAACCGCGGCCGGTGACACTGCCGCTGGACGAAAAGACAGTCGCCGATTACCTGCGCGAGAATTCCGAATTCTTCCAGAACAATCCCAGCCTGCTTGCCGACCTCGAGATCCCGCACAGCTGCGGTCCCGCCGTGTCCCTGGTCGAACACCAGGTCCGCGTTCTGCGCGACCAGAACAGCCAGCTGAAGCGCAAGCTGATGGACCTGGTACAGGTCGCCCGTGACAACAACCGGCTCAACGAGCGCATGCACCAGCTGACCCTGGGCCTGATCAACACCAGCAACCTGCCGGCCCTGCTCGACACCTTGCGCGACAACCTGCAGGGCGAGTTCAGCGCCGACAGTGTCACCCTGCGCCTGGCCGGGTTGCCGGATGCGCTGGCCCGCGAGTGCGGTGTGGACAGTTTCTCGGCAGATGCACCGGAAGCCGCCTATTTCGAGACCTTTATCAAATCCTCACGCCCGCAATGCGGCCGTTTCAAGCCCGAGCAGCTGCACTACCTGTTCGGCGATCAGGCACAGGCGATCGAGTCCGTCGCGCTGATCCCGCTCGGCGACCAGTGTAGCTGCGGTCTGCTGGCCATCGGCAGCCAGGAAGCCAGTCGTTTCCACCCCGGCATGGGTACCCTGTTCCTGACCCACCTGGGCGAGTTGCTTGGCCTGCTGCTGGCCGAACACTGCCAACCACAGCCATCCGGCTGATTCTCCCGCGCGCCCGGTAAATCGCGCCCGTGGCCGACGACACCCTGGCATGGATTAACCGCTTCCTGCATCACCTGCAGACCGAGCGGCGCCTGTCGGAGAACACCCGCAAACATTACCGGCGCGATCTCGAAGAGCTGCAGTCCTGGTGCCGGGATATTGGCGTTCACGACTGGGCAAGGCTCGATACCGGTCACGTCCGGCAGTACGCTGCACGCGCCCACCGTCGCGGCCTGGGTGGCCGCAGCATCCAGCGCCGGTTGTCGGCGTTGCGGACCTTCTTCAATTATCTGCTGCGCGAGCGCGCCGTCACCACCAATCCGGGCCTCGATGTCCGCGCACCGCGCAGTGACCGGGTGCTGCCGGACACGGTCAGCGTGGACGACATCAGCCAGCTGCTGGATGGCGTCAGGGGTGACGGTCTCGTCATTCGGGATCTCGCCATAATCGAACTGCTGTACTCCTCCGGGCTGCGGCTTGCCGAACTGGTTGGGCTCGACCTCGCGGACATCGATCGCCGCGAACGCATCGTGCGCGTGACCGGCAAGGGCGCCAAGACCCGTGTCGTACCGCTTGGCCGTCGTGCCCTGGTCGCCCTCGAAGCCTGGCTCAGGATCCGGCCGGCCGCCCCGGACGAGACCGCCGTGTTCACCGGACGCGGTGGCCGACGCCTCGGTGCACGCGCGGTCCAGCAACGCATCAGCCGGATGGCACGCGCCCGCGGCCTGACCGGCAAGCTCCACCCGCACACCCTCAGACACTCCTTCGCCAGCCACCTGCTGGAATCGAGCGGCGACCTGCGCGCGGTCCAGGAGCTGCTCGGTCACGCCGACATCAGCACCACCCAGATCTACACCCATCTCGACTTCCAGCACCTCGCCCAGGTCTACGACCAGGCCCATCCTCGGGCCCGCAAAATCAAATAATCCTGATCAAAACATCTTCACCACAGAGGTCACAGAGAACACAGAGAGGACAATATCAAACCCGCTCCACAAACCACGGGCGCAAGTTCACGTGTGGTTACCTCAAAATCCGAATCACTGAATTGAAGAGAATTTTCATCATGGCCATAATAATATAGACCTATATAATAATTTAATAAATGCAATATAAACAATATAATATAATCACTACGAAAAAATTTATGCCTCCGTGATCTGGATCAGTTCATGGGCTGGCTGTGGTAGAGAAACCAGGCAAATCATCGAATTAGTCAATTATTTAATTTTATATTATTCCCTAATAATAGTATCCAACTTCCTTACCGATGCAGGGATGTCTTGTTTACATCAGTTCTCTCTGTGTCCTCTGTGACCTCTGTGGTGGTATTTATTTTCTGACTTGGATTCACCCCGCCTGCCCCAATACTATGG
>JABDRC010000154.1 GCA_013041945.1 Halobacteria archaeon | reverse complement strand
AATCACTCATGACTGAACGTGTCGTTGTTGATCCCATCACGCGCATCGAGGGCCATTTGCGTATCGAGGCGCAGATGGACGGTGATCGCATTGCACAGGCCTACTCGGCAGGGACCATGGTGCGCGGTATCGAGGTCATCCTGCAGGGTCGCGATCCGCGCGACGCCTGGGCCTTCGCACAGCGCATCTGCGGTGTCTGCACGCTGGTCCACGGCCTGGCATCCATACGTTCGGTGGAAAACGCGCTCAATTACACCATCCCGCCGAATGCGCAGCTGATCCGCAACCTGATGAACGGTGCGCAGTATGTGCATGACCATGTCATGCATTTTTACCATCTGCATGCGCTGGACTGGGTGGACGTGGTGTCCGCGCTGAACGCCGACCCGAAGGCGACCTCGGCACTGGCGCAATCGATCAGCAGCTATCCCAAGTCCTCCCCGGGTTATTTCTCGGACATGCAGAAAAAGCTGAAGGACTTCGTCGAGGCGGGTCAGCTCGGCATCTTCGCGCAGGGCTACTGGGGGCACCCGGCCTACAAGCTGCCGCCCGAGGCCAACCTGATGGCCGTCGCGCACTATCTCGAGGCGCTCAGCTGGCAGCGTGACGTGGCCAAGCTGCATGCGATCTTCGGCGGCAAGAACCCGCACCCGAACTTCCTGGTCGGCGGTGTCGCCTCGCCCATCGACCTGAACTCCGATTCCGCCATCAATGCCAAGCGGCTTGCGCAGGTGCAGGAGATCATCAACAAGATGAACAGCTTCGTCGAACAGGTCTATATTCCGGACCTGCTGGCGATCGCGGGCTTCTACAAGGACTGGGGAGCGCGTGGCGAGGGCCTGGGCAATTTCCTCACCTACGGTGATTTTCCGGAGAAGGGCATGGATGACCCGTCCAGTTTCCTGATCCCGGCCGGCGCCATTCTCAACCGTGACATCACGACTATCCACGACGTCGACATGAATGCCGCCGATGAGATCCAGGAGTATGTGTCGCATTCGTTCTACGATTACGGGGATGGCAAGGATGCACCGTTGCACCCGTATGACGGCGAGACCAACCTGAACTACACCGGGCCCGCTCCACCGTATCGGCATCTCGATGTCGATAAATCCTATTCCTGGCTCAAGTCACCGCGCTGGAAGGGCCATGCCATGGAGGTCGGACCACTGGCACGCGTACTCATGCTGTATGCAAAAGGCCATGACCAGACCAGGGAACTGGTCAACCTGACACTGAATACACTCGATGTCCCGGTCACCGCCCTGTTCTCCACGCTGGGGCGTACCGCGGCGCGCGGCCTTGAGACGAAGATCATCGGCGACATGATGCAGACCTGGTACGACAACCTGGTCGCCAACATCAAGGCCGGCGACACCCGGACCTTCAACGAGAAACTGTGGGAGCCGTCCAGCTGGCCGCGCGAGGCGCGTGGCGTGGGTTTCATGGAGGCGCCGCGTGGCGGTCTTGCGCACTGGATCGTCATCGAGGACCAGGTCATCAAGAATTACCAGGCAGTGGTACCGAGCACCTGGAATGCCGGGCCGCGCGACCCTGCCGGCCAGCCGGGCGCCTACGAGGCGGCCTTGCAGGACAATCATACCCTGCATGATCCGCAGCAGCCGATCGAGATACTGCGCACCATCCACAGCTTTGACCCCTGCATCGCATGTGCCGTGCATGTCACGGACCCCGATGGAGAGGAGTTGATCGAGGTCAAGGTTCGCTAGTCGCTGTTACCGGATAATTCCCCTATACTTAGCAGGGTATTTTATTATATAATACCCGGCACAACACAGGGGAGTGAGCTATGCGGGAAAAAGCGATTGCATCCACCGTATTGTGGCTGGCGGCCATTCTGGTCGCGCCGCTGGCTGTCGCGCATGATGGCATCAACATCGGGCATGGTTTGGCCGACGGCTTCATGCATCCCGCGACCGGCATCGAGCACCTGCTGGTCGCGATTGCTGCGGGATTCTGGGCTGCGCGCTCGGGCGACCACGGTGTACCGGGTATGCTTTATTTTCTTGCGCTGTTTGCCGGCGGCCTGATGCTGGGCGCTGCCAGCCTTGCCTGGTTACAGCTGGAGGTCGCCACGCCGCTGCTGTTTGCACTGACTGTTGGGATTATCGCGGTGGCGATCGCCTTGCCGCAGTGGTTTTATCATGCACTGTTTGGCGGTTGCGCCTTGTACCTCGGGCTGGTACATATGCTGGAAGTGCCGACAACGTCCGCCATGTCGGGATTCGGTATCGGGCTGTTTCTGTCGACGGCCGTATTGCTCAAGCTCGGTCTGATGCTGCGCACGGTGATCTCGACCTTCAGATCACATCCTTGAGATTGAAACTCCATGCCAGGCGGATCACGCCTGGCATATACCTCATGTCTGCATGACACCATTGCTGAGGACGCACCACTATCACACAGTCGCGGAACAAACGGTACGACTGCCGGGTGTGATACTGGTACAGATCGTCCGCGGTAATCCTCCATTGCCGGCACCTGGGCGGCGAAGCCCTGGTTGCCCGGCTTATTGCTCTTCCCCGTCTGCAGGCTCTTCCTCCTCCCAGTCGTAGTGTTTTTTTGCCGGCAGCGGGTCGCGACGGCTGAACAGGAAGGCGCCCAGCACGCCCGTTGCTGCACCGAAGAAGTGGCTTTCATAGGAAATATCCGGTTCCTGCGGAAAGATTG
>JABDRC010000151.1 GCA_013041945.1 Halobacteria archaeon | reverse complement strand
CGCGCCGCAGCCGCAACCGCTTCGCGGCCAGCTGCGTCGACATCAAGCCAACCGCGGCCGATGCGATCGATGAAGCCGACCCGGACAACAAGCGTTATGCCGCCCGCGTCAGCGGCCCGTCCAAGTCATCCGAGGGCCAGATGATCTATTACCTGCTGGAATGGCTCGACGAATGATCCTTGATCTGTCTGAACTGAAACCGGCACAGGTCTACTTCCAGATGATACAGACGCTGGTGCCCCGGCCGATTGCCTGGGTGCTGTCCGAAATCGAAGAAAACAAATACAACCTGGCGCCGTTCTCCTACTTCAACGCGGTGTGCAGCGATCCGCCGCTGATCATGCTGTCGGTCGGCAAGAAGCCGGACGGAAGTTACAAGGACACCCGCGTCAACATCGAACAGCGCAGGGACTTCGTTGTGCATATCGCCCACCGCGATGTGCTGCAGGACCTCAACCGGTCTTCGGCAACACTGGACGCTGACATATCCGAACTCGATCAACTCAGCATCGAAACCACCGAGCTTGAAGGCTCGCGGCTGCCCCGCATCAAGGCATGTAGAATCGCCTATGCCTGCGAATGCTACGAGATCCATGAACTCGGCAGCACGCCGCAGTCGATCATCTACGGCAGGGTCCATCATATCTACATCGATGACGCCATCACCAGCACCAATGACAAAGGCCGCCTGAAAGTGCATGCCCACAGGTTGGAACCGATTGCACGGCTCGGTGCTGATGAGTACATGAGCTTTGGTGAAGTGATCAGTCTGGGCCGTCCGAAATAGCTGTAGTATAAAGAGTCTGATATTTGTTGCTGACTACACTTGCCGCAAGCGTGATTTATCGATATAAAGCCCGCGTCTCACATCTGGCTGGCAGTTCACTTCTCTGTCAGCGTGTTTTTTACAGCATGCAATACATCTGGAGGTAAGAAAAAAACAATGAGATATTCATGTTTGGCACTCTCAACCCTGGCCCTTTGTAACAGCATGTGTATCGCGGCTGAAGCCGTTGCGCCGCAGAGCGAGAGCCACAAGGCGATCTACAGCCTGGGTTATGAGCTGGGTACAGAACTCAAAGCTCATGCACTGGACTTCGATCAAGAGTTGCTGCTGCAGGGCATCAACGATGCCATCGACGGAAACAAGCCACTGGTCAAAACCACGGGGCGGAACAGGGCACTGGCACAGATCAGGCAGCAACGGGCGCAGCGCAACCTGGAGCAATCACAGGCTTTCCTCGCTGAGAACGCGAAGAAAAAAGGCGTGGTGACACTGGACAGCGGCCTGCAGTACAGGGTAATCAAGGCCGGTGAAGGCAACAGCCCGCAGGCGACGGAAAGTGTCAGCGTGAATTACCGCGGCACCCTGATCGATGGTACTGAATTCGACAGCGCCTACGAACCTGGCAAGCCAGTGACCTTTCAGGTCAAAAAGGTCATCAAGGGCTGGCGTGAAGCCTTGCCACTGATGAAAGAAGGGGGCAAATGGGAGCTGTATATCCCGCCGGAGCTGGCCTATGGCAAACGCGCGCCGCGCAAGACCATTCCGCCCAACAGTGCCCTGATCTACGAGGTCGAGCTGATTGCGGTGAAATAGGACACCGTCAATCGAATGGCGCTTACTCGGGCATTTCCACAATCACAGTTTGGGTCAGGCACGCGGTTTGTGTCGTCACCCACCGCCTGTACCTGGTGGGTCACGTAAAAAGCCCTGATCCATCCTGCCTTATTGAATTGTAAGTCATATTTCTGACCTGAGCGTGCAGCCCTCAAGGCTGATCCTGGCTGCCTGGCATCGACTGGCGGTAATACTCCTGCCGCGGGCCGGCACCCGGATAGTCGGGTCCCCTGCCACGGCCTTCCGATCGGCTCCTGCCATAACCGCGATGCTGACCACGCTGGCCGTAACCGGGACCGGGGCCTTCACCCTGGAAGCTCGGCCTGCCAGCACCGCGTCCATAGCCGTAACCTGGCGGACTGCCTTCGTAGTCCGGCTGCCCTCCTCTGTAGCCTGAGTTGCCACCACCGTAGCCGGGATAGCCCCTGCCATAGCCAGGTCCAGCTGGACCGTAACCCCGACCGTAGCCACCATAACCCGGGCCGCCGGGGCCGTAACCCTTACCCCCTTCCCCATAACCGGGATAGCCGACACCGTAGCCGGAACTGGCGGGACCGTAACCCGGATCACTGCCATCATCGCCAAGCACCAGCGGTGGCGCGAAAACCAGTGGCAACAGCATCACTAAAAGTATTCTATTCATCGGATTCTTCCTCATGGTTCATTGCTGGTAACAGCATCCTGGTGGATTGCGCTGCGGCAATCACATCAGGATAATGCAACGGCAAAAAAAACGGCGGGCCACCTTTCGATGGCCCGCCTTGTTATTGCACATTTTCGTGCATTTTCTTTAACAGCTACGGCTGCTGCGTACCCGGCAGGGTGTACGACTCGGTGTCGGAGACATAGTCATCGATCCACCAGATACGCCGTGCCATGGCATCGGACTCGGCAACTTCTTCACCGGTTTCATCGAAGACCCACTGGGCCCAGACGCCGTACAGCTTGGAACCATCCGGGTTGGACTCGAGATTGGCCTCGCTGGCGTGGGTATCACCACCGGTGTTCATGTTGTCAAACTCGTTACAGAAGCCGGAGCCGACAACGATACCCAGATCCGCAACACCATAATCGACAGTCGGATAACACGCTGCCAGATTGGCCGAATCGGTATCCGTCTCGGTCCAGACTACATAGTCGTCACCGAAACTCTCGGCGCGGCCGTAGAACAGGTCAAGCGGTTCCGCTTCGCCCACTGCCACCGTGGTGTTATCACCGGTTTCGAACACCATGAAGTAACGTGATGGATTCCGCAGGTCGGAGTCGTACTCTTCCGACAGGTCGTCACAGGTGAAGATATCCGTGATAACCGTCGGGTCCACGAACAGGCCATCGGTACAGCCATCCGTGATCGTCGCCTTGGTCGGCGCATAACGCGGATCCAGCGTGGTGATGCGCATGGACTTGTGCTGGGTTATATTGCGGGCATGTTCAGCAGCACCCGCGCCGAACTCGTAGCATACCTTGGGTTCCACAGCTCCTGGAACCTGGGATTCAGTGGAGCGGTAGCTCTCGCAGGTGACGGTGCCGTCGCCCGGGTAGCTCATGCCGTCACTGGCTAGGAACGAAGTCGGGGTCGTGGTCCAGGTGTTACCGCCGTCGAAGGAGCGACGAACGTACAGGTCATAGCGATCGCTGCCCTTGGCATTCAGGCGCCAGTTGGGCGACCAGGCATAGAGGAACTGCACGAAATCGCCATCGATAAAACCCCTGTGGCCCTTGGAGATATCCAGCGGGTTGTACCAGGACTGATCCTTGAGGTTGACGAACTCGTCATCCCGATCGTCGTCTGCACAGGTCACTGCGGTAATGTCACCCGCCGTCTGTGCACCGTCGGACGGGCACTGATGCCAGGTGAGCACGCGCTGGGTGTTGCCTTCGCCCTGTACCACGCCCTGCAGGATCGGGTTGGTGTCGCCGATGCCGTAGGTCGAAGTGGTGAAGTCCACCGTCGGGCAGGGAACTAAGCCACCGGTATCATCATCCAGACAGGTATCCGGTACCACGCCCGAGAGGTTGGTCGCAGGATCGGCGCAAACACCGCCCGGGTAGTACGGGTTCTCTCCGGCAGGAATCAGAGGCTCGGCGCACTCCATGTTCGCGAAGGCGTAGGGATTGTCCACTGCGGGATTGAAGGTGTCAGGCAGAACCATACGCCGTAGCATGGTGTCGGCCGGACCACCCTGGCGCATTGGACCCTGTTTCCAGGACGGCATTGCCGCCAGGCCGTTGGCGCTGGCCGTAGCCTTGGCAACGGACTGCACCAACAGGCTGGCGCGGCGGGCGATCTCGGTGTTGACGATGTCGAAGTTGTAGTCGCCGTAGTCCTCCATTTCCTCGGTGCTCATCAGGCCGAACAGTTCACCGGTTTCCCAGTAGACCTCAGCCTGGTTCAGCATGTCGCCCTGGTTCACCAGGTTTTCGACCAGGCTGTTGGGGTTACCAATACCCGCGGAGGTATCCGGCGTGCCCATGTCGAAGCTGAAGTACCACTGGTTCTTGCCGATCTCCTCGGTGCAGGTCAGCGAAGAGTCTTCCTCGCAGGGATCCGCATAGCCGTCAAAACTGCCGTCAAGACCGTCGGGCTCGAAGAAGTACTTGCCCAGTCCCTTGGACTCCTCGGCCGCGACGATGACCCAGGCGCTGTCAGACATACCGTCGGCGTCCGTATCGTAACCTTGCAGTGACAGGCGCGGCCGGGTGAGTGCGGTGTTGGCCCGGTTGGGCAGGTCCGCTATGCCGTCGCCATTGCTGTCGGCGACACAGATATCGGTCTCGGTGACGCCACCAGGCGAGTTGGGATTGCCGGTGAGGATGGTGACGGTATCGGCGCACTGGTCCTTCAGGCCATAGGCCGCTGCGAGCCCGAAGTCACAGTAGAGATCGTCGGGAGTTACATTCACATCGTTGCACTTGGCGTTGTTGCTCAGGCGCATCGGCACGGCCATCGGCACGAACACCTGTGGCCTGCCGGTCGCTTCCAGGTCATGGTCCAGGATATCGATCGGGGTGGTCGTATTATCGGGATCCTCGACGATATCGAAATACACTTCGTTGATGAAGGAATACCAGGCATCGGTCTGGCTGTGGGCGACTGCGCCGCTCCAGCCCTCACCCGGGCCAAGGCCCTGGCCGGGACGCAGGCCTTCGGGGTCTTCCTGCCAGGTAACCACGAAGCCGGCGCCTTTCACTGCCTTGACCTCGATGCGGTTGACGTCGCGCCGCCCGGAGGTCAGGCGTTCGGCCTTGGTCCAGACCATGTGGCTGGATTCCGCTTCATCGGTCCTGGGATCGTCACCCGGCAGCAGCACGCCGCGGGCGGTCCAGACACAGCCGAACGGAACCACGCCGGCCTGGGGATAACCCTCGTCGGCGAAGTCGATCGAGCCCTGGGAACCGGCGACACCGAAGGCGTCGACCAGGTAGAGGTCGTCTTCCTGATTGAAATCGGGCAGAGCTGGAACGCCCAAATCGGTATCACCTGCCTGAATGAAGCCAACAACCGCGTCTGCGCGCTCTTGGTCGGGCTCTTCCTGGGTCGGCGACATCGTGTATGCCGGCTGTCCCTGCGAGCAGAAACGGCTCGGCCACGCGACGAGGACCTTGTTGCCGGCGGTGGCGTGGAAGACGTTGTAGGTGCCGCCGGGGTAGTCGCTGAGGTCGACCGGCAGGCCTTCGCAG
>JABDRC010000145.1 GCA_013041945.1 Halobacteria archaeon | reverse complement strand
AGGTCCTCGACCTTTGCGGCGCCCTTGCCGTCACCGCGATACCGGTCGGCAATATCCAGCAGGCGCTCGGTGGCATCGTCACGCCGGTTAAGCACCACGTCTTCGACACACTCGCGCAATTCTGCCGGGATGTCTTCGTAGATTGCCAGCTGGCCGGCGTTGACGATGCCCATGTCCATGCCGTTCTTGATGGCGTGGTACAGGAACACGGCGTGGATGGCCTCGCGCACCGGGTTGTTGCCGCGGAACGAGAACGACACGTTGGACACACCGCCGGAGACCAGCGCATGCGGCAACCGCTGTTCGATATCATGCGTGGCGTCGATGAAGTCCTTGCCGTAGTTGTTGTGTTCCTCGATGCCGGTGGCGACGGCGAAGATGTTCGGGTCGAAGATGATGTCCTGCGGCGCAAAGCCGACCCGCCCGGTCAGTATGTTGTAGGCGCGCTGGCAAATCTCGAACTTGCGGGCGCGGGTGTCGGCCTGGCCGGTCTCGTCGAAGGCCATGACGATGGCGGCCGCGCCGTAGCGCCTGACCAGTTCGGCATGACGGATGAACTCCTCCTCGCCCTCTTTCAGGCTGATGGAATTCACCACGCCCTTGCCCTGGATGCACTTCAGGCCGGCCTCGATCACCTCCCACCTGGAGGAATCGATCATGATCGGCACACGCGATATATCGGGCTCGGCGGCAATCAGGTTGAGGAAGCGCACCATGGCCTCCCTTGACTCCAGCATGCCCTCGTCCATGTTGACGTCGATGATCTGCGCGCCGTTTTCCACCTGTTGACGCGCCACGTCCAGCGCGGTCTCGTAGTCCCCCTCCATGATCAGGCGCTTGAACATGGCCGAGCCGGTGACGTTGGTGCGTTCGCCGACATTCACGAACAGCGAATCCCTGCCGATGTTGCACGGCTCCAGTCCGGACAGCCGGCACTGGATATCGATGTCCGGAATCCTGCGCGGCGGATGCTGACCGACCGCCTCGACGATTGCCCGGATGTGCTCCGGCGTGGTGCCGCAGCAACCGCCGATGATGTTGACGAAGCCGCTTTTTGCCCAGTCGGCGAGTTCCGCGGCCATCTTTTCCGGCGTCTCGTCGTATTCACCGAACTCGTTCGGCAGACCGGCGTTCGGGTGCGCGGAGACATGCGTGTCGGCGATGCGCGCCATCTCTTCCACATACTGGCGCAACTGGTCGGCGCCGAGTGCACAGTTGAGACCTACGGAGACCGGTTTGGCATGGTGCAATGAATTGTAGAAAGCCTCGGTCACCTGGCCGGTCAGTGTGCGGCCCGACTGGTCGGTGATAGTACCGGAGATCATCACCGGCAGACGTGTGCCGCTGTCTTCGAAAAACTGCTCGACGGCAAATACTGCGGCCTTGGCGTTTAGCGTATCGAAGATCGTCTCGATCAGGAGGATGTCGGCGCCGCCCTCGACCAGGCCGCGTGCCGATTCGATATACGCCGCGACCAGTTCGTCGAAACTGATGTTGCGGAAGCCGGGATCGTTGACATCCGGCGAAATGGACGCGGTGCGGTTGGTCGGACCGAGCACACCGGCGACGAAGCGCGGCCGTTCCGGATCCGCGGCGCTGATATCATCGGCGACCGTGCGCGCAAGTTTTGCAGCCGCGACGTTGATCTCGTAGCTCAGTTCCTCCATGCCGTAGTCGGCCATTGCCACGCGCGTGGCGTTGAAGGTATTGGTCTCGAGGATGTCCGCCCCGGCCTCGAGGTACTGGCGGTGGATGTCGGCGATGATCTGCGGTTGGGTGATGGCCAGCAGGTCGTTGTTGCCCTTCAGGTCACTGGGCCAGTCGGCAAAGCGCTCGCCGCGGTAGTCGGCCTCCTCCAGCTTGTGACGCTGGATCATGGTACCCATGGCACCGTCCAGGAAGAGGATGCGTTCGCCCAGTAATTGTTCGAGTTTTTGCATGTCTATCAATCAACTAGCACCAAAAGCACGGCAGTTTACCATGGTCGCCAAGGTTAATCGCCTGATCCTGCTATGAAAACCTGGCATGAGGCCGATACAGGACTATTGCGCAAGTGACATGAGCCAACCAGTAAATATTGGGCGTGACTATTCTCACATCACTATAATGGTCCAATCTTACCGGTAACCCATTGACAGGCAATCGATTATCTACACTTCAACACATGGCCAGCCCACGTAACAGCCAGGGTCGCAGACACCGCCGCGCCGCGCTGGTACTGGCGTGCGCATTATCATTGCCGGTCGCAACGCCCGCACAGGCCGCGATGGACGACATGTTTTCCGTGATGTTCCGCATGATGCTGGTCATGGCCAATGTCATGTCCGACGCGATGCTTGGCAACACCGGCAACAACTGGGGTGGTCTCAACTCCTTCAACGCGGGCATGACGACCATGCCGATGATGTCGGGCTTTGGTTCACCCTGGAACAGCTTTGGCGGTACGCCGTGGAACAGCTTTGGCGGTACGCCGTGGAACAGCTACGGCGGTGGCACACCCTGGAACCGTTATGGTATCCCCCGGGGCGCGCCGGCCAACCGCGCCAATCTCTTGCTGCAAGGCCGCTGGTTCGGCAATTCGGGGGAGATCCTCGAGATCAGCGGCAACCGTTTTCGGCTGCGCTCGCCCGGTGCAAGTCTCGCCGGCATCGTGCGCATCAACGGCAATGTCATCAACATGTTCAGCCCGCAAACCAATACGGTGACGCGCTACACTTTCCTGCAGAACCAGTCTGAACTGCTGTTGAACGACGGCAGCGGCGTGCTACTTTCGTTCCGCAAGCACCCGGCCAACGCACTGCGCAATTACTGAACGTCCCCCGGAACGGCCTGGCCGGAATGCTCAGGCGGTGATTCGCGTCATGTCACCCATGTACTGCTGCAGTACCGCAGGTACGCGAATTGAGCCATCGGCCTGCTGGCCGTTTTCCATGATGGCTACCAGGGTGCGGCCGACGGCCAGGCCGGAGCCGTTCAGGGTATGCAGCAGTTCCGGCTTGCCGGTCGCCGGGTTGCGCCAGCGGGCCTGCATGCGGCGCGCCTGGAAGGCCTCGAAGTTGCTGCAGGAGGAGATCTCACGGTATTTCTGCTGCCCGGGCAGCCACACCTCGAGGTCATAGGTCTTGGCGGCGGAAAAGCCGATATCACCGGTGCACAGCGCGACGACCCGGTACGGCAGTTCCAGCTGTTGCAGGATGACTTCCGCATGGCCGGTGAGCGCCTCGAGTGCCTCGTACGATTCGTCAGGACGCACCAGCTGTACCATCTCCACCTTCTCGAACTGGTGCTGGCGAATCATGCCGCGCGTGTCCTTGCCGTAGGAGCCGGCCTCTGACCGGAAACACGGCGTGTGCGCGGCGAAGCGCGCAGGCAGGTCATCCACCTCGATAATGGTATCGCGCGCCAGGTTGGTGACCGGCACCTCGGCCGTGGGTATCAGGTAATAACCGGCCTCGTCCGTCATGCGGAACAGGTCTTCCTCGAATTTCGGCAGCT
>JABDRC010000136.1 GCA_013041945.1 Halobacteria archaeon | reverse complement strand
ATTTTACCGTCAGGCGAAATTCATTTTCTATGATGCTGTCGCCGGTTTCCGGCATGCGTGACAAGCGCTCCATGAATAGTCCGGAAAGCGTATTGGCGTCGAGTTCGGCCGGTACGCTCAGGCCGATTCCGCGTTCAATATCGGTCAGTGACAACAGACCATCGACGTGCCAGGTACTGGCATCGATCTCGTTGATGATTGCTTCGTCGCCTTCGACGTCGGTCTCGTCCCGGATTTCCCCGACAATCTCTTCCAGCAGGTCCTCCAGCGTGACAATACCGGACAACGTGCCGTATTCGTCAATCACCAATGTCATGTGTGCCTTGTTTCTGCGCATGCTGTCGAAAAGACTGGAGACTTTCTGACTTTCCGGCACCATCAATGGTTCGCGACAGAATGCCCGCAGGTTGCGCCAGGGTTCGCTGTCACCACTGAGGACCGCGGTATACAGATCCTTGGCCAGCACGATACCCAGTACCTCCTCTCCGCTGGACGTGTCGATAACCGGAAAGCGCGAATGCCCGCTATCGCGGAGAACGGCCAGGTTATTCTCGGGTGCTGCACTGACATCAAGCACATTCAGGGAGCTGCGCGGGACCATCACGCGCCCGACATTGTACTGGTCGAACTCGAACAGGTTGTGCAGCATGTCCGCCTTGCCGTGTTCAATTTGACCATGCTCGTGAGAGGTCTGTACCAGGCCCTTGAGCTCCTCGCCGCTGAGCACGTCTGCATGCGTCGCTTCCTCCACGTTGAACAGTGACAGGATCGAACGGGAGGATATATTCAGCAGCCAGTTGAGCGGATACACCAGCAGGTAGGCTGCATGCAGGGGATAGGCGCACCACACCGCGACCGGTTCGGCGCGCCGGATGGCGAAGGTTTTCGGTACCTGCTCGCCGACCACGATATGCAGGGAGGAAAAAATCAGGAATCCGACCAGGAATGCAACACTATGCAGTAAAGTTTCGGGTACACCCATCAGCAGGAACAGGGGTTCCAGCAGTGCCGCGACCGCCGGCTCGCCTACCCAGCCCAGCCCCAGAGAGGCCATGGTTATCCCAAGCTGGCAGGCGGCCAGGTAACTCTCCAGGTTGGCCTGGATGTGCAGTGTCAGTCGTGCGCTGGCGCTGCCTCCCTGCGCCACGCTTTCCAGCCGAAAGCCCCTGGCCTTGACCAGCGAGAATTCGGCGGCGACGAAAAATCCGTTGATTGTCAGCAGCAATACCACGGCAAACAGGTTGATGGTTATATCTTGCATGGTGGGCGGGTCGCGTTATCGGGTGTGATTACTGATTCGATGCCGTGCGGGCCGGAAAAGTCACATCCGGTAAACAGGGGTTACAGTTAAACCGGACCGGTCATCCGGAATACCGGCGGTATCAGGCTATGTGTGACTTTTCGATGCGGCTGCGGGTCTCATGGTCGAATCAAATATATTTGCAAATTGCGGAGGATCAGGAAATGAAACAACATAAGCGTACAGCTTCCCGGTTGATTGCCGGTCTGGGCGGCGTCATTGTCGCCGGTAGTGTCGGAAGCGTCCTGGCATCGCCGGGTTATGCGGTCGATTCCGCCGGCAAGGTGGTCACCAGTTATTACGGTGAATGCGTACAGACAGGTAGCTGGAAGCAGGAACTCAGCACGCCGGAATGTGATGCGGCACTTGCCGCGCGTCTGGAGGCGGAGCGACTGGCTGCCGAAAAAGACCGGCAGGCGGCCAGACTTGCGGCACTGGAAAGTCCGGCGGCGGCGCCGGCACCCAGACTGGCACGGCTGTCTGACAAAAGTAACGTGATGTTCGAATTCAACAGTGCCGTGCTCACTCCGGCTGCGACGCAGGAACTGGGCAAGGTGCTTGGCATGATCCGCGAATTCGATGAGATTGACAGCGTCGAGATCGTCGGGCACACCGACAGTACCGGTCCGGACAGCTACAACCAGGCACTGTCAGAGCGACGTGCTGCCAGTGTCAGGCAGTTACTGGAATCGCGCGGTGTCCGCAGCTCGGTAGTGTCCGCGCGCGGCGAAGGCGAAGGCAGGCCGGTGGCTGACAACAGCACCCGCGACGGGCGTGCCAGGAACCGTCGTGTTGATATCCTCATCAGTGGAAATTCTGTCGAGTAATCGCCGCCCTGTAGGCGGGTGCCGCCGCCCATTGAAGGCGCGGCGCCCGTCAACTCTACGGGTTACATGTTTCCTCCGGCATATCATTTTACCGTCGTCAGGTGACCTTGTTCCGCAGAGGACACTAACAAAGAGCAAGACCCGGCAGCCACAGGTCTGGTTCGTCGAGATCGGCGACAGCAGCCTCTATCACCTGCGCAG
>JABDRC010000132.1 GCA_013041945.1 Halobacteria archaeon | reverse complement strand
TAATGCGCAGGCCGTTTGCATATTCGATGTGCGCACCGGCCGCTTGCAGCCTGCGCTCTATCTGCGGCCGTGCGCCATGCACCAGCACCAGCCGGATACCCAGGCTGTGCAGCAGGGCGATGTCGTGGACCAGGTCCGGGAAGGTGTCCGCAGCGACGGCCTCGCCACCGAAGGCCAGCACGAAGGTGGCGCCCCGGTGCGCGTGGATGTAAGGCGCGGCCTGCCGGAAGTCGCTGATGAACTGTTTGTGCGGTTTGCTGGTTTTCATGGTCGCGTGTCCGAAACGCCTTTTATAACAGGGGGGCGGTATCGATACAAACTGATTTTATGAACTTTTTCAGTAGATTAACGGTTGGGTCGAGGCGCTCCAGTGCCAGGTATTCATCCGGCCGGTGGGCCTGCTCGATGTTGCCGGGGCCAAGCACCACCGTTTCCATACCCAGGCGTGACAGGTAGGGCGCCTCGGTGCCGAACGCGACGGCGCCGGGGGTATGGCCGGTGAGGCGTTCGGCGAGCCGCACGATAGCGGCGTCCGCCGGGGTTTCCATGGCCGGTATGCCGTCGAACAGTGGCTCGAAGCGGATGCCGATATCGCTGTCCGCCAGTGCCCGTCGGGTTCTGTGGTGCAGCTCGGCGCGCAGTTCGTCGATGTGCATGCCGGGCAGCGGCCGCAGGTCGAGCTGCAGCTCGCACGCTGCACAGATCCGGTTCGGGTTGTCACCGCCGTGGATATGGCCCAGGTTGAGTGTCGGTACCGGTACGGCGAACAAGGCATTTACGTTGCGTGCCTGCAGTTCACTGCGCCAGTCGAGCAGCGCACCGATGACCCGGTGCATCGCCTCGAGCGCGTTGCTGCCGAGTGACGGATCGCTGGAATGCCCGGAGTGTCCCTGCAGATGGATCGACTCCATCATGATGCCCTTGTGCATGCGCACCGGTTTCAGCCCGGTCGGCTCGCCGATCACGGCATACCGCGCATGCGGGCGGTCGTGCTCGACCAGCGCCTTCGCGCCGGACATCGAGGTTTCCTCGTCCGCGGTGGCCAGTATCGTGACCGGCGCATGCAGACCGGTGTCCCGCAGGTCCCGGCAGGCCTCGATGGCGAGCGCCATGAATGCCTTCATATCCGCGGTGCCGAGACCGTACAGCCGCTGGTGCGCCTCGGTCATGCCGATGGCATCGTATTGCCAGCGGCCTTCGTCGTAGGGCACGGTATCGGTGTGGCCGGACAACACCAGTCCGCCCGGCCCGCTGCCGAGGGTGGCGATCAGGTTGGCCTTCGCCGGACTGCCGGGCAGCGGCATGATTTCCACCCGAAAGCCGGTATCTTCCAGCCAGCCGGCAAGCAGGTCGATGACGGCACGGTTGCCCTGGTCGAGGGCCGGGTCGGCACTGCTGATCGAGGGCGTGCTGACCAGCGCCCCGATCATGTCCAGCAGTGGCGGTGTTTCTGACATTGATCCTTCACCTGCGCGCGCATCGACAGCCGTCTGTAGCGCTGAATATATCGCATAGTCGGCTGCCATGCGGCACTTTGTCCGCTGCCAGCCCGGTCAACCGGTGATGACAACGAGATGCGGGCGCATGGTGTGGGTGAAATCGTGCAGCGGGAGGGGTTTCGAGTAAGCGTATCCCTGCACGTAATCAACACCGATATTGCGCAGTTCATCGGCGATCTCGAGGGATTCGACGAATTCCGCAATGGTCTCCTTGCCGAGCAGTTGTCCGAGTTCGTTGATCGAGCGCACCATCGCGTAGTCGACCGGGTCTGACAGGGCGTCGCGGACGAATGTACCGTCGATTTTCAGGAAGTCGATCGGCAGTTTTTTCAGGTAGGTAAATGAATACAGGCCGCTGCCGAAATCGTCCAGCGAGAACCTGAAACCGCAACCCTTCAGTGTGAGCATGAAACTTGTTGCGGACGTGATGTTGGTAATCGCGGTTGTTTCGGTAATCTCGAAAACGACCATCTCCGGAGAAACTCCGGTCTCGTCCATCTTGTCGATAATGAAGCGCAGCATGTCGGCGCTGCCGACGGTCTGTCCCGAGATGTTGATGAAGACCGTCAGCGGCCGGTTGCCGTCACCCGAATTGGCGGCGATCCACTCCAGGGTGGTGGCGATTACCCAGCGGTCGATATTCGCGGCGAGGTTGTATTTCTCGGCGGCGGGCATGAATACAGTGGGTGCGATGATGGTGCCATCGTCGTCGAGCAGGCGCAGCAGGACCTCGATGAGCCGGGTGCCGTTGTTCCTGCGTGCGCAGGGAATGATCGGCTGGTAGAACAGTTCAAAGCGTTTCTCTTCCAGTGCGCGTGTCAATCTCGACACCCATTGCATCTCGCCGTGCCGCTCCTGCAGCCTGCGATCACCGAGGTGTGCGATCTGCACGCGGTTGCGGCCCGCCTCCTTGGCGATATAGCAGGCGGAGTCCGCCGCGCTCAGGGTCATGGCAATGTCGGTCGTGGTGCGGTCGATCGGAACCACGCCGATGCTCATGCCCAGGGTGAAGATGTTGTCGTTCCATGTGAACTGGAACGAATCCATGATCTTGAGCAGGTCGTTGGCAATGGATACGGCCTTGTCGAGGGGACAGTTCTCCAGCAGCATGCCGAACTCGTCACCGCCGAGACGGCTGAGGGTATCGCGGTAGCGGACCGAGCTCAGCAGCAGTCCGGACAGCTGTTGCAGGAGTTCGTCGCCGGCGGCATGACCGCAGGTATCGTTGACGATCTTGAACTGGTCGAGATCCACATACAGCAGTGCATGGGCGCCGGATTGCGCCCGCGCGACGCGGATGGCCCGGTCGAGACGGACCTCGAATTCGCGCCGGTTGATCAGACCGGTCAGGGCGTCGTGCGATGCCTGGTAGGTCAGCTGACGGTTCTTGGCGGAGACATGGCGGATGACGGTACGGGCGACGATCACTGAAAACAGCAGTACAAACATCGACAGCGCGATCAGCAACTGGCGGGTCGTCCTGTAGTGCGCGCGACTGGCGGCCAGCGCCTCCTCGGTGTTGCGCAGTTCAATTGCGACCAGCTCTTCCAGCTTGTCGAGCATCATTCTCTGCAGGGCCACTGCATTTCGGATAACGGATTCGAGCTGTTCCGGCGAAGCATTGCTCATCAGCAATTCTGATGCCAGGTCGTTGTAGGGCTGCGATGTCCGGGCGAGCTGTTGCAGCTGTTCGTGCAGCAGGGTTTCCTGTTCGTCCATGCCGAGGCTGACAAGCCGTTCGCGTGCGCGGCGATATTTCCCCGCGTGGCTGATCAGGCGCAGAGACTCCGCATCGCGCTCGAAAATGTCGTTGGTCAGCTGCATGGTCTTGAGGCTGTTGGCGCGCAGACGGATTGCGTCACGCATGGCATGGGCCGCTGCCGTTTTTTTGTTGGTGCGCTCGACCAGGTACTCCATGCTCTCGTTGGTTTTCTGCAGCTGGAGCAGCGCAATCGCGACCAGCGAGAACATGAGCACGAGGACAGTCAGGAAGCCAATGGTCACTAACAGGCGGGTGTTGTCTTTCATCTACGCGTCGGGCTCCCGGTGGATTATCCGCGGAAGCATATCCGTGGGCTCATCAGTAACTAGAATCGGCCGGGCAGGGGGGAACTGAAGGCCGTTCTTGGCTGATAACCAACTGTAAAAGAAAGGAAATTGTGTGGCGGGCCGGGTAATGGCGCGAACCGGGTGCAACAGCGTGACCGGGGACCGGCAGGCAGGGGCAACGAGTATGCGGCGGGTGCCGGCAGCGGCTGTTTATTATGGCGGTCGCGGAGTGCTGCTGCGGCCGGACAGGGTGGTTGACGACCTTGCCGGTCGTCGGGATAACCCTGTCGTGTCAGGAAGGCCGCTTGCGCGGCCCGGGTCAGGAGATGGCGGTGGTATGACCGGCGTGGTGGATGGGCATGCCGCAGCGCAGGTTGGCGGGCAGGGCTTCTAACAGGCGCTGCGGAGGATCCAGTTTGATACTGCTCACCGCCTCGATAAATGCCTGGCGACTGACATGCGCACCGATTTGCGGGTTGTAAGTTTTTTCCTCGCCGATGGTGGAACAGGTCTTGCCGTGATAATCATGGCCGGGGTATACCAGCGTGTCGTCGGGTAATGCGAACAGCTTCTCTGTAATCGAGTCGTACTGCGCGCCTGGATCGCCGGAATGGTGATCGGTGCGCCCGCAGCTGCCAATCAGCAGGGAATCACCGGTAAAGATCGCACCCGGTATGGTCAGACAGACATGGTTGTTGGTATGACCGGGTGTGAACAGGATGTTGATGCGCTGGTGTCCGAGCGGGATGAAATCACCGTCCCTGACGAGTACATCCGCGCACTTCGTGCGGCTGTTTTCGTGCGCGATCACGATTGAATTCAGGGCTTCCCGCAAATAACCCGATCCGGTGACATGGTCGCCATGCACATGGGTTTCAAGCGTGTACTTCAGGGTCAGTCCCAGCTCCCGTACCAGACCGGCGTCGCGACCGGCCTGTTCCTGAACCGGGTCGATGAGGGCGGCCTCGCGGCTGTCGATGTCCCACACCAGGTAGCTGTAGGTGGAACTGCCTGAATCGAATAACTGCCGTACACGCATGCTATTGCGGCCTCCCTTGACCTTGACTCGTTGGGCTGCGCACAGCGCCAGACCCGTTGTACATTCACCAAGCATATTCTACATCAAACAATAAGCATATAATAAAATACTTGGCAGCTATATAGCAATAACAGGCTGGATTTTCGCATGGATTTTCAGGGAGGAAAAACTATTTTATCCTGTTGTTTCACATCATATTTTAAAAACAGAGTATGTCAATTTTATGACTAGCCGGAATATTCTGCGAACGGGCCCGGCCCGTGATGCAGAAAGACCGCTGCATGCAGCGCGACGCTCACCCTCTGTACAATAGCGGGCCGGTCGCGGTAGACCGGTTTGCAGGAGAGGAGAACAAGATGACCCAGAAACTGAACCGATACAGTTCGAGAATTACCCAGCCGAAGTCGCAGGGCGCCTCGCAGGCGATGTTGGTCGGTACCGGCCTGACCGATGCCGACATGGACAAGGCGCAGGTCGGTATCTCGAGCGTGTGGTACGAAGGCAATACCTGCAACATGCACCTGAATGACCTGGCGGCAAAGGTCCGCGAGGGCGTGGTGGATGCCGGCCTGGTCGGCATGCGCTTCAATACTGTCGGTGTCAGCGACGGTATCTCCATGGGTACGGACGGTATGAGTTTTTCACTGCAGTCGCGTGACCTGATTGCAGACTCGATCGAGACCGTCATGAGTGCGCAGTGGTATGACGCCAATATCTCCCTGCCGGGTTGCGACAAGAACATGCCCGGATGCCTGATTGCCATGGGACGTCTCAACCGTCCGTCGCTGATGATCTACGGCGGCACCATCAAACCCGGCCACTATCATAACCAGGCGCTCGATATCGTCTCGGCGTTCCAGAGCTATGGCGAATTCATCGCCGGCAAGATCGACGAGACGACGCGGCACAACATCGTTGACCATGCCTGCCCCGGCCCGGGTGCCTGTGGCGGCATGTACACGGCCAACACCATGGCCTCCGCCATCGAGGCCATGGGCATGTCGCTGCCGTACAGTTCCTCGACACCGGCCGTCGATCCCGGCAAGCTGGCAGAGTGTTTCAACGCCGGCCGGGCGATCCGCCACCTGCTCGAGCAGGACATCAAGCCGCGCGACATCATGACGCGCGCCGCCTTCGAGAATGCCATGGTCATCATCATGGCGCTGGGCGGCTCCACCAATGCCGTACTGCACCTGATTGCCATGGCGCGTGCCGTCAATGTGGACCTGGGCATCGATGATTTCCAGTCCGTCAGCGACCGTATCCCGTTCCTGGCCGACCTGAAACCGAGCGGCCGGTATGTCATGGAAGACCTGCACAACGTCGGCGGCACACCGGCCGTGATGAAATACCTGCTGGCGGAAGGACTCATCGAGGGCGACTGCCTGACGGTCACGGGACACACCGTTGCGGATAACCTGCAGGACCTGCCGGGGCTGGCGGACGGGCAGGACGTGTTTCATTCACTGTCCGAACCGATCAAGGCCAGCGGTCATATCCAGATCCTCAAGGGCAACCTGGCGCCGGGCGGTTCGGTGGCGAAGATAACCGGCAAGGAGGGTTTGCACTTCAGCGGGCCGGCGCGCGTCTATGACTCAGAGGAAGACATGCTGGCGGCACTCGAGGCCGGCAAGATCGGCAAGGGTGATGTCGTGGTGATTCGTTACGAGGGGCCGAAGGGCGGTCCCGGCATGCCGGAGATGCTGACGCCGACCTCGGCCATCATGGGTGCGGGACTCGGCCAGGATGTCGCGCTGCTGACCGACGGGCGTTTCTCGGGCGGTTCGCACGGATTCATTATCGGGCACATTGTGCCCGAGGCACAGGAAGGGGGGGCGATCGGACTGCTTCGCGACGGCGATGTCATCACCATCGATGCCGAGCGGAAGTCACTGGCAGTGGATGTCAGCGATGAAGAAATGCAGCAGCGTCGCGCGGATTGGAAAATGCCGCCCTACAAGGCCGAGCGCGGCACGCTGGCCAAGTATATCCGGGTCGTGAAGAATGCCTCGGAGGGCTGTGTGACGGACGAATAACTAGATTGTCTTTCCCGTCTCCGCCTCCGTGGGGGCAGGCTCCGGCGTAATTCAGCCTGAAATAGAGAGCACCTCATCGAATGAATATACGTGGTGTAGGATTAGCATGCAGGAGCGGACGCGGTTCGCGATTGAATTTCGCACACCAGTATCCGGAAATACCTTCCTGTCATTCCCGCGCAGGCGGGAATCCAGCCCGTCTGATTACCGCCTGCCTGTAGAAATGTTTGGTTTATTCAAAACCAGTGGGTAAATTGTCGCATCAAATACTGTTTACCGCTGGATTCCCGCCTGCGCGGGAATGACGGGTGAAGATTTAAAATGTATCCCAGCTGGATTTCTTGCGCCAGCGAATACGCGGGATGATCAGTCCGACGATGATGCCCAGCAGGACCACGGCGGCGCCGACCATGAACCAGTCACGTGCCGTGCGGTCCTTGAGGCCCTCATTTTCCTGTTGCACGGTCTGCAGCTCACGTTCGAGCGACACCACCCGGGTTTTCAATTCCTTGTTTTCCGTGTCGATTGCCAGTGCGCTGGACGCGGTACGCTTGATCTCGGCCAGTTCCTGGCTGACCTTGCGGCTCTCGTTGTCCAGGCTGCCGAGATTTTTGCTCAGTTTCACTTTTTCATCTTTCAGCGACGCCAGGGTGGTCTCGAGTTTGCGGTTTTCCAGCTCCATTTCGGCGAGCTTTTTTTCCGCGCCGGCCAGCCGGTCGCGCGCGGCCGGGGTCTTCATCAGGAAGCGTGACAGCACCCAGCCTTCCTTGCCGCTCCTGGTGCGCACTTGTGTGTAGCCGGTTTTCTTGTCCTCGTCGAGCACCTCCACCGGGGTGCCGCTGCGCAGCATGCGGGTAATGCCGTAACTCGTACCCTTGCCGCTGCGCATGGTAATTTCCAGCGTATCGCTGACGTAACGGGTTTCACCCATGGCCTGACCGGCCACAAACAGTGCGAGCAAAAAGAGAAGGCGTGTGCGGTTCACTGCGACTCCGGCTTGTGCTTAAGAAATTCGGGAGGCTATTCTAGCCTATACGACCGGTGCCTGTGCAGTGCGGCGCACGATGTTTGCCGACATGCGTTAAACAATGGAAAAACAACGGGATTGCTTATCATTTGTCGATCATGACAGTATATTGGGTGATCGACCGATGAGACAACAGCACAGGAAACATGAAGTCAGACCCCGCAGTTGACTGCCTGCCGGACGCCCGGCAGGTCCTGTCGCCCAATTGCGACGAACGGCCGGAGGGCTGTGACGTCGAACTGGTCGTCATTCACGGCATCAGCCTGCCGCCGGGTTGCTACGGCGGTCCGGAAATCGACCAGCTGTTCACCAACTGCCTCGACCCCGGTGCGCATCCCTATTTTGCCGATATGGCACATCTGAAGGTGTCCAGCCATCTGCTGATACGGCGTGACGGCGAACTGATCCAGTACGTCCCGTTCAGCAAGCGGGCCTGGCATGCGGGCGACTCCTGTTTCGATGGCCGTACGGCGTGCAACGATTTTTCCGTGGGTATCGAGCTGGAGGGCCTGGACGAGGAAGCCTACACGGGCGCGCAATATGAACGCCTGGCTGATGTGGTCAGCCGTTTACTGGCCATGTTCCCGCGCCTGTCGCCCGGGGCGGTTACCGGGCATGCGGATATCGCGCCCGGGCGCAAGACCGATCCCGGCCCCGGCTTCGACTGGAAGCATTTCAGGCAGTTGCTGGCCACGCACCATGGCTGACCAGGCCGGACAGGAGACGGCGATCGAGTTGTTGCGACACGGTGAGCCGGTGGGTGGCAGCCGGTTCCGCGGCCAGGTCGATGACCCGTTGAGCGAGCGCGGCTGGCAGCAGATGCAGGCGGCGCTCGCGGGACGCCATGACTGGCACCAGATTGTCAGCTCGCCCCTGCAGCGCTGCCATGCCTTCGCCACCCGGCTGGCGGAGCAGCACGCTATTCCGCTGGCCGTGGAGGAGCGCTTCGCCGAGGTCGGTTTTGGCGAATGGGAAGGCAAGTCCCGCTCGGAACTCGAGCAACAGATTCCCGGCCAGGTGACACGCTTCTACCATGACCCGGTGGCGAACCGCCCCCCCGGTGCGGAGCCGCTGGATGTATTCGTTGCGCGTGTAAGCGCCGGTTTCGAACAGCTGCTCGAACGCTACCCGGGCCGGTCGGTGCTGGTGATTGCGCATGCCGGTGTCATTCGCGCCATCCTGTCCAGCGTGCTCAGCATGCCGCCGGTGGCCATGTACCGAATTCACGTGGCCAACGCAGGCCTCACGCGCCTGCGTACCGACCGCTTGCGCAGGTTCAACTTCGAGGCGCATGGCAGCACCTGACATGCGCATCGGCATCGACCTGGGCGGCAGCAAGATCGAGGGCCTGGTGCTCGACCGCAGCGGCAGCGAATGCGTGCGCGAGCGCGTGGCGACGCCGCATAGCGATTACCAGGGCACGCTGCGCGCCATCGGCGATCTCGTCGCCGTGCTCGAGGCAGGGGCAGGTGCAACCTGCAGCATCGGCATCGGCATGCCGGGCTCCCGTTCCCGTGCCACCGGCCGGGTGAAGAACTCGAACTCGGTCTGCCTGAACGGGCAGCCGCTGCATCGCGAC
>JABDRC010000129.1 GCA_013041945.1 Halobacteria archaeon | reverse complement strand
CGCCGAGGTGGGATGCAACTTGTTTCAGCAGCTGGTCTCCGGCGATATGGCCACAGCTGTCATTGATCGCCTTGAACTGGTCAAGGTCGATGTACATCAGGGCATGTTGATTGTCGGATGTCAGGGCGTCTTCTACCACGGCACTCAGTTCACGCTCGAACTGACGCCGGTTGATCAGTCGGGTGAGCGGGTCGTGTGTCGCCTGAAACGCCATTTCCCGTAGCAGATTGCGTTCCCGGCTGACGTCGCGCACGATCAGCGCCGCCCCGGTAAAATTGCCGTCGCTGTCACGAATGGCCGCGGCATTCTCGATAACCGCAATCGTGGCACCGTCGCTGCGTACCATGATGGCCGCCGCCTCTGATTCGTCGTGGTCCCGCAGGGCTCGAACGATGGGGTCCGGCAAGGCGGTTCCGTCTGATTCTGACACCAGCGAAAAAATCTCGTTGAGATGATGGCCCTTTGCACCCGATGCACGCCAGCCGGTCAGGTGCTCGGCAGCCGGATTGAGAAAGTCGACCACGCCGCCAGGATCGGTGGTGATAACCGCCTCACCGATAGAATGTAGCGTGACCTGGGCGCGTTCCTTCTCCTGGAAGAGTTGCGCCTCGGCCTCCCTGGCGGCCTCCCTGGCGCGCAGGCGCGTGAACACGACGAGCACCCCCGACAGGTACAGGCCGACAGCGGTAGCGATAAGCATCAGCCAGCGTGTCGGGTGAAAATCGCTGCGATCCGCCAACCTTTCGACGGTGAGGTGAAAGCGGGTGGGTGTCAGGGATATCTTGGTGTTGCTGCGGTGGTTGGGCAGCAGTTTGGCGAGAAAGTCTGACGTTGCCGGGACGGGTATCTCGTACAGCGTGGTTGGGTTTGTCTCGTTCCAGGTGGAAAGACGCAGACCAAGGCCCTTGTGGTCGCTGGCAAGGTCAGCGAGAAAAGCGGGAGCGTCTACCAGAAGCGCGTATACGCCCTGAACCTGAGTCTGCCTTTCCCTGGCGGCGTCGGGCACGAAGAAGCCTTTGTAAACCGCCTTGAACAGTAAGAAAGCATCTTCGGCCATCGGTACCGCCGGGGCCGCGGCTACCTCCCCGGAGTGGATCGCGCGGTCGATGGCCAGTCTCAGGTCGGCCCTGGAATAAAAATCGAGACCGAGATAGCGTGCAAGGCCAGGGTCAAGCGGTTCGACGAAATTGAGCGGCATATACTGGGGCTTGACCACACTGGCGGTCAGTCTGCCGCGGTGATCGCTGGACAGGATGCGGAACGCCGGGAAACCGGCCTCTTGAAACTCTTTCTCATACGCCTCTTTCTGGTCGACATTGACCAGGCGCAGCTGAAATATGGCCTTCACGTACGGATGGCTGCGTTCTATCTCCTGCGCGAATGCCGAGAGCTCTTGCTGTGACAACCGGGTCATGGCGTGGTGCATACCGCTGAGCGAACGCAGCGAGGCATTGAGATTGTCGAGCCGCCGGGTCAGGGCGGTTTCGATTTCCTCGTTCAGTTCATCGAATGCCGCTTCGGCCTGCCGCATATCGGTACGGATAGCCAAACCCAAGGCAATCAGGATTACCAGCACCCCGAGCAGGACTGCCGTGATTCTGCGGCTACTGATGGATGCGGGGATGACCGTCATGGAGGTGCTTACTGATAGACCTTGCCTTTGCTCAGAAGCTGGGCCGGGAGTTTGAGGCCGGCCGATTCGACAAGGGCTGGATTAAGGTACAGGTCCCACTTGCGATTGGCGATTACCGGGATGGTGTTCGGTACGGCACCGTCGAGGATCTGCAGAGCGACTTGCCCTGCCCATTCGCCCTGTTCTTCCGGGACTTTGGTCATGCCCAGCATGCTCACCGGCATCATCCATTCGTGACTGGTTACAGTCAGTCGGGTCGTGATCGGCTTGATCGCTTCGAACGCAGCGTCGTCGCTCCAGTCACCTATGCCGGCATTGCTGCCGACAATGATGAAATCAAACTTCTGGCCGGCCCGGTAGGTGGCGACCCAGGACTGCAGGCTGGAGCTGAGCTGCTGTTCGAATTCGAGCCCCTGCATCTCAGCCACCTGGCGGATGCGGGTCGCATTCTTTTTCTCGGTCGGGGTGTCGGCACCGATGTAGAGCACACGCGAGGCGCCGGGGGTCAGTTCCCGGGCCTCTTCAATCATCGACTTGACCGGGGCGACTTCGATCATTCCGGTCACGTTACGGTAGGGAAAACCGTATTCCTTCACCGTCCAGTTGACGCCACAGAAAACGAAGGGCAGATCCTTGTCCCGGTAGAATGGCTCGATCAGGTACTTGGCCGCATTGTCGTCGGCGGTTATCACGATGTCCGGTTGCCAGGATTCGATCAGTGCCCTGGCCTCGTTTGCCGCGGCCATTTTTTCTTCGAGTGATCTCTTGCGTTTGGTGTCCATGTCGAACTGGCGGATCTGACACTTGCCCTCCAGTGTCCTGCGGAGACCGCGCTCAACCCCGTCCGACCAGGCATAACCCTGGTGATAGGAGGAAATGAAAAGGCACTTGGACTCGTCCGCCGATGCGACATTTACAAACAGGAACAAAAGGCTCAGGGCTATCCGCATTAAGAAGCGGCCCCCACGGTGGCTTCGTGCTGGGTCCATTAGTGTTCTCACGTCTGTTTTCGAGGGCTTTCGTACGATCATATCGGCGGCGGAGTGGGATTCTTGATTCTAATCGGCTTGGTCCTGAAAAAATGTGACATCCTATTGTTTTTTCACATTATTCCCGGGCCTCTGGCGCGCGCGGCACGCCTTCACACTTTTCTCAGGCGGTTTGAATCGACCGAATGCGTTCGCATGAAGGCGTCGTACAATGCGCGTTTTTGCAGGAACACACAGGAATCGTTGCCGATGACAGACCGCTACGCCGTAATCGGCAACCCGATCGAGCATTC
>JABDRC010000121.1 GCA_013041945.1 Halobacteria archaeon | reverse complement strand
GAATATGAACACACCCACCACCAGGGTCTTCAGCAAGTATTTCCTGTACATGGTACAACCTCTCATGGAACCAATAAGAAACATTCAGAGTATAGTCGGGACTGTTGTTCAAAGTAATGATATGCACCGACTCTGTAAACTGTCCTTTTCAGAATAATCATTTGCTGTGGCCGAACTTGCAGATTGAGCCAATTTCACCTTTCCCGCCCATCTGGATCACCGCCAGGACACGCACCGGCACCGATGGATACCTTGCCGGTTTGTATCGCTCCGGTCCATCAGCCATATTAAGCAACAATATGCAAAGTGCAATGGCGATTATTGACATATTCAAAACCACGCCGATATTGTGCGGTATGAGAGAAATCCATGCTTCTGGCCGGATAATCGAGGATTATCCAGAACCGTGCAGCAGCGGGGAGAATTCCCTGCGTGAGTAAAACACCGCCTGTCACTGTTGCCACGACATCGACCCTGCCGGCACCGCACACCTTGCCGGCCAGCGAGATATTGTCCATTCTGGACAGTTCCCCCAACGGCCTGAGCCATGCGGATGCCGCCAGCCGCCTGCAGCAATACGGGCGCAACGCCCTGCCGGAAGCTGAGCCGCCGGGTATGGCCACCGTTTTCCTGCATCAATTCACCAGTCCATTGATCTATGTACTGGTGGCGGCAGCACTGGTCTCGCTGGTCATCCGTGAATGGTCCGATGCCGGTTTCATCTGCGCCGTCCTGTTACTTAATGCCATCATTGGCACGGTCCAGGAATTTTCGGCACAGCGCGCCGCAACGGCCCTGCAGCAACTGGTCACTACGTGCAGCCGGGTGCTGCGTGCGGGTGACACCCATGAATGCAATGCCGAGGAGCTGGTACCCGGGGATATCGTATTGCTTGAATCGGGTGAGCGCGTCCCGGCTGATATGCGCTTGCTCTCCTGCCATGACCTGGAAGTGGATGAATCCCTGTTGACCGGCGAATCTGTTGCGGTATTCAAGTCTGTGGACGGAATGCCGGCGACAGACAGCCCCCTGGGCGACCGGTTCAACATGGCCTTTGCCGGCACGCTCGTCAGCCGCGGACGTGCCCGCGGTATCGTCACGGGTACGGCACTGGACACGGAACTGGGACATATCGCCTCGGTGGTGCTCGGCAAATCACCCGCCAAGGCACCGTTGCTGGTACGGATGGAACGCTTTACCCGTCGCGTGGCCATTCTGATCGGTGTGGCTGCCTTGCTGATGGCCATGGTTGCATTGAGTCGCGGCATGCCGCTAAACGAGATCTTCCTGCTCGCCGTGGCGCTGGCCGTGTCGGCCATCCCGGAGGGGTTGCCGGTTGCACTCACGGTCGCACTGGCCATCGGCATGCGGCGCATGGCCCGACGGCATGTGATCGTGCGGCGGTTACTGGCGGTGGAAGCACTGGGTTCCTGTACGGTCATCGCGACCGACAAGACCGGCACCCTGACCGTCAACCAGCTCACGGCTCGCCGGCTGGTATTTCCCGGCCAGGAATCCCTGGAGATCACCGGCAAAAGCCTGGAACCTGAAGGCCGCTTCCTGACCCCGCAGGGTGCGCCGCAGCCCGCCGAGGAGGCCATGCTGGACCGTTTATGTCACGCGGCGGTGCTGGCCAACGAGGGTTCGCTGGCACAGCGGGATCACGGCTGGGTAAGCCATGGGGATGCCGTCGATGTGGCCCTGCTGGTCATGGCGCACAAGGCCGGCGTGACGCAGGCAGAGGCCGTCAGCGCCATGCCGGAGATTGCGACCATCCCGTTTGAATCCGAGCGTCTGTTCTCGGCAAGCCTGAATGAAAAGGAAGGTAAAGAGGTTGCCTCTGTCAAGGGAGCGCTGGAACGCCTGTTGCCGATGTGCAGCACCATGGCCACAGCCTATGGCGAGGTGGCGCTGGCGCCCACTGTGATAGAAGATCAGGCACTGGCGCTGGCGGCGCGGGGTTATCGTGTCATGGCCATCGCGGCGGGCAGTATCCGTCTCGGGCCGGGCGAGATGTTCTCCGAGGAGCACCTCGGCGGACTGACCTTCATCGGGCTGGTCGGCCTGATCGATCCGCTGCGACCCGAGGCCAAGGCGGCTGTGACGGCTTGCCGGGCAGCCGGTATTCGAGTGGCGATGCTGACCGGCGATCACCCGGCAACGGCCTTCTCCATTGCACGTGAGCTGGAACTGGTGAGCAGCCTCGACGAGGTAATTGCCGGCACGGATCTCAGACAGGCGGCAGATAGAGCGGAGCAGGACCGTCTGATCGGGCAGGCACGTGTCTTTGCCCGGGTGGAGCCACAACAGAAACTGCAGATCGTCCAGTCGCTGCAACGCAATGGACATTTCGTTGCCGTCAGCGGCGACGGCGCCAATGATGCACCGGCGCTGCGCGCGGCCCAGGTGGGTGTGGCGATGGGCCGCAGCGGCACCGACGTCGCCCGCGAGACGGCTGACCTGATCATTACCGATGACAACTTTGCCTCGATTGTGGCCGGTGTCGAGGAGGGACGCATTGCCTACGCCAACGTGCGCAAGGTGATCTTCCTGCTGATTTCGACCGGGGCAGCCGAACTGGTGCTGTTTACCCTGGCACTCCTCACTGCCCTGCCCCTGCCATTGCTGGCGGTACAGCTGCTCTGGCTGAACCTGGTGACCAACGGTATCCAGGACGTGGCACTGGCCTTCGAACCTGGCGAGGGTGAAGAGCTGCGGCACAGGCCGCGGCCGCCAAAGGAATCGATCTTTAACCGTTTGATGATCGAACGCGTCATCCTGTCGGCGCTGGTCATCGGCAGCATTGCCTTCGTGGTGTTTCAGTCGCTGCTGGAGCGCGGCTTCTCGCTGGATGAGGCGCGCAACGGCACCCTGATGCTGATGGTGCTGTTTGAGAACATCCATGTCTTCAACAGTCGCTCGGAAAGCCTGTCGACATTCCGGCATAATCCACTGCGCAATCCGTTGCTGTTATTCGGCACGCTGGCGGCACAGCTGATTCATATTGCCGCCATGTATACCCCGTGGATCAGCGACGTCCTGCATATCCAGCCGATCTCCCCGCAGCACTGGCTGGAACTTCTGGGTTTTGCGCTGAGTGTGCTGGTCGTCATGGAACTGCACAAGGCCCTCAGGCGCTGGCTGACGACGCGCAACGGATCCGCCAGCGCGGCGGCCTGAATTCTTGCTGATCACTGAGATAGACTGTTATTGGCCATGCAAAAACTGAGGAACCCCGGACTTATAAACAACTTCCGTCATTGCGTGCACAGCGAAGCAATCTCATAATAGACGACACAATTACTCGCGGATTGCCTCGTCACATTGTTCCTTGTAATGACGAATAAACCGGGTTTTGCCTTATTGTTTACAGACCATGTCTCGATTGCAGCTGACAACCCGCTACTTGCTGACCTGTACCCTGCTGCTATGGCCGTTCATCCCTGCGCATGCCCAGACCTTCCTGCTGCCACCGGCCGATGTCGACGTGGTCGGTCAGGTCGAATACACCCTGGCCGGTCGCGACGATACCCTGCTGGATATTGCGCGTCGCTACGACATCGGCCAGAACGAGATCCTGCTGGCCAATCCGGATGTGGACCGCTGGTTACCGGCGGACAATTCCAGGGTACGGCTGCCCAACCGCTACATCATCCCCGGCGCCGAGCGCAGCGGTGTGATCCTGAACCTGCCGGAAATGCGCCTGTACTATTTCCCGAAGGCAAAGAAAGGCGAACCGCCGAAAATGATCACCCACCCGATCAGCGTCGGGCGCATGGACTGGAATACACCGCTGGGCAATACCAGGATCGCCAGCAAGCAGCGGGACCCGACATGGACGCCGCCCGAGTCCATCAAGCAGGAGGCGCTTGCAGACGGCAAGGTACTCCCCGATGTGATACCGGCCGGTCCGGACAATCCGCTGGGACGCTATGCCATGCGCCTCGGCATCCCCGGCTACCTGATCCACAGCACCAACAAGCCCTATGGCGTGGGTATGCGCGTCACCCACGGCTGTATCCGCATGTATCCGGAGGACATCGAGGGCCTGTTTGCCGACATCCCGGTCGGTACGCCGGTGCATATCGTCAACCAGCCGATCAAGCTCGGCTGGATGGCCGGCGGTCTGTTCGTCGAACTGCATCCGCCGCTTGACGAGGATCTGCCCGAATACGAAAACTATTTGCAGAGAGTGCTGGATGCCGTGGCCGACATGATCGCCACCCATCCGGAGTGGTCGGCACAGAACAACGACCGCCATCTCAGCCTGAACGGCGCCGCCCTGCGTGAGGCCGTCGAAGAAAAAAGCGGCATACCGGTATTGATCACCCGGTAGTTGAATATTGCCGTCATCCCCTGATTAAACAACACCGTGATCCCTGATTAAACAACACCATCATCTCCCCGGTTAAACATCCTCGTCATCCCCCGGTTAAACACCCCCGTCATTCCCGCGCAGGCGGGAATCCAGCGATAAACAAGAAAGTGGATGTGGAATTACATACCAACTGGAGAACGGTACGCTGAAAACAGATTGCTGAGTAATTTTACCCAGGCTGCAGTTTCCAGACTGGATTCCCGCCTGCGCGGGAATGACATGCTAATTTATTATCTGTGTTCTCTGTGTTCTCTGTGTACTCTGTGGCGAATCTTTTTCTACAAGATCCCAATAAAAAAGCCCCCAAAGGGGGCTTCTTCATTACACCATAATGCGGCGTATTACTTGTGCATGGCCTTCTTGAACATGCGGTCGATACGCATTTCGGTATCGTCAGACTGGGCCTTGGCCTCGTTGGCCGTGCGCAATGCATCGGCGGCCATGGCCTTGGCAGACGCGGCATCGGCCTTGGCTGCAGCCGCAT
>JABDRC010000119.1 GCA_013041945.1 Halobacteria archaeon | reverse complement strand
GCTGACGGCATGCAGCCGGGTGTAAAAGTCGGGAAGCCGCAGCACACCAATCGCCCCGACCAGCACGAAGCACGCACCACCTGTCAGGCAGATCCAGCTCAGAATATGCACCACAGTCCCCATCATTTGTCTCCGGATCCCGTTGTATTGCCAGCCGCTTCGGTATCCCGGTAGGTGTAGACCCTGAGCACCGCAATCGTGCTAACGAACGAGATCAGGACGTAAACCAGAGCGATGTCCAGGAATTCCGGGCGCTCCGTCATGAACCCGAGAACCGCCACAATAAGTACGGTCAGGGTGCCCACCATGTTGACCGCCAGTACGCGGTCATAGAGCGTCGGCCCGCGGAACGCGCGTAACAGGCCTGCGGCAATTGCAATCAGGATTACGCTTGAGACGATGATGTACATTAAAAAATTTTCTCCACACTACACACCCGACGATTCATTTCACCACGCTCGAGATCTGCTGCCGCAGCCTGTGTCAACGCATGTACCGTGAACATATCCTCATCGACATCCATGGTGACGGTGCCCGGTACGAGCGTAATGGAGTTTGCATAGGTGACCCGCCCCAGCTCGGTTTTCTGGCCGGCCCGGACAGTGAAAATTTTCGGGCTGATCGGCAGACCAGGGCTCAGAATACGCCGGGTGACATCAAGATTTGATTTGATGATTTCCCATGCCAGCCAGATCCAGTAGAACAGCACCGATGGTTTAAACAGGACAGGCTGAATTTCCCGGTCGATTATAGCGACACGGATCGCCAGGAATACCACCAGCAGCGTGGATGCCGCACCCAATACCAGCAGCAGGGGGGTGTAATGGCCGGATAAAAGCAGCCAGACGGCAAACAGAAACAGTGTCAGGTTGAATGCATGCTTGAGATTGCTCACCCTTATCCCCCCGGCATGTATTATTTTCTCGACCGGCTGCAGGAACCGAAGCACCCGATTGCCTGACTCTGGCCATGTATGTACTAAAACACACAGCGTCTGGCCAGGCTTGCTTTATTGCAGCGGTGTTGTTCGCCCTGCTGCGACGGCAGCACTGTCATTGTAGCCCACCCGGCTAATTGACGCATCGTGACCCGTTGTATTGCACACGCTGCCGGCTGATCGCACAACGGTGCGACATGAGCGGGATTACCGGTCCGGGCCTGGCTGATGACATTCAGTCAGGTACTGGCGGCAGCCGGTCGCCATAGCGGCTGTAAAACAGCTTGATCCAGAAGGGCGCTGCCAGTGTGGTGTAGGCAATCACCAGGATCAGCCCGGCATACACGGATGCATCGAACAGGCCGGCCGTCCTGCCGAGTTCGGCAAAAATCAGACCGACCTCGCCCCTCGGCACCATCGCCATACCGATGGCGATGCGCATGGGTATGGATTCACGAATCAGGAACGGTGCTGCAAGTTTCGCGATAATGGCAATGGTTGCGATGCCGATTGAAAAGACCCAGATCCAGGCTGAAGACCAGTCGATGGCACCCAGGTCCATCGACAATCCGACCATGACGAAAAAGATCGGTGTGAACAGGCGGATAATCGGCTTCATCTGTTCGTGCAGGCACGCGGTGAACTCCGGTTCCAGATTCAGGCTGGCACCGAAGGGCAGGAAGAACCGGCGTGACAGGGCGATGCCGGCGGCAAAGCCGCCCAGCAGGTGGGGTGCACCGATAATATGGGCCAGTTCGGCAAAGATCAGGACAATGGAGACCAGCACGACCGGGATCATGCCGGGCAGGTCGGTAAAGTCGTTGTAGCGCTTGAAGACGGGCGACAGTATTTTTGCAAAGACCGGCGCAAGCAGGAAGAACCCGCCCACGTAGATCATGATCTTGCCGCTGTTGGCCAGGCTGACGCTGCCGCTCATGGCGAATTCGTACAGCACCGCGAGCAGGAACACGCCGAGCAGGTCATCGATCACCGCCGCACCCAGCACGATCTGGCCCTCATGCGAGCGGTGGCGGCCCAGGTCCGACAGGATGCGGATGGTGATACCGATACTGGTCGCCGTCAGTGTGCCACCGATAAACAGCGCGACCAGCGGAGAAAGGCCGAACAGGTAGTAACACGCGCTGCCGCCGAGCAGGAACGGCAGCACAAAGCCGGTCAGGGCGACCACGACTGATTTCGGGCCGGCCCTGGCCAGGCGCTGCAGGTCTGTTTCCAGGCCGACCTCGAACAGCAGCAGGATGATGCCGATTTCGGCCAGCAGCCTGAACGGTTCGCTGGGTGTGACCCAGCCCAGCAGGCTGGGACCGATAATGATGCCGGCACACAGTTCGCCGATGATGGGCGGCGCCCGCAAACGAACGGCGATCTCCGCAAACAGGCGTGCCGCGAGCAGTACCACGGCAACTTCTATCAGCAGTGAGTGCGTTACCATGGATGTGCGCCGTTATTGCAAATGACAATTATCCTGTGCAAGACAAGGTTCTTGCGGGTGAAGCCGGCAGGGTTCAACAGATTCTCGGCAGGGGGTCGTCTTCCAGTTCTTCCAGGATGCGTTCGCCGCCGAGTGCGGTGCACAGCTGTACATGTGTCGCGGCGCTGCCGATTTCACCGATGATGGCTGCATCCCTGCCCTCGGGCAGTGCACGCCAGCATTCCAGCAGGCCGTCCGCCTCCTCGCGACCGACGATGGCGACCACGCGGCCTTCACAGGCCAGATACAGGGGATCGTAGCCGAGTATGTCGCACACGGACTGCACCGCGTCGCGCACCGGCACGTCGTCCTGCTGCAGGCGCACACCCAGGCCGGTAGCGCGCAGCAACTCGTGGCAGACAGTCGCGAGACCGCCGCGGGTCGGGTCGCGCATGAAACGCAGGCCCTCGAAGGCCAGTGCCGCCTGCGTCAGGGGCAGGACACTGGCGGCATCGGACCGGACATCGCCCTGCAGGTCGAATTCCTCGCGCGCCAGCATGACCGCAATGCCATGGTCGCCGACCGGACCGCTGACGAGAACCACATCACCGTCGCAGACCAGGTTCATGCCGAGGGCATGATCGCTGCGCATACCGACACCGGTGGTTGCCAGGTACAGGCCGCCGCCCTCGCCGCGCCGTAGAACCTTGGTGTCGCCGGCCACCACGCTCACACCGGTTGCCCGGGCCGTCGACGCCAGGCTGGCGATAATGCGCTCCAGCGTGGCGACTTCCAGGCCTTCCTCGATAAAGGCGTTCAGGCTCAGGTAGCGCGGTATGGCACCGGCGACCGCCAGGTCATTGGTGGTGCCATGTACCGCCAGCGAACCGATATCACCGCCCGGGAACTCCAGCGGCTGGACGGTAAAACCATCGGTCGTGAACAGGATGTCGCGACCGTTCAGCGGCAGCGGGACGGCATCGGCATGGACATCGAGGTCGGGATTGGCGAGGTGCCGCGCGAAGATGGACTCGATCAGTTCGCGCATATAGCGCCCGCCGTTGCCGTGGGCGAGTGAGATGTGGGTATCGTCCATAAGCGTCGGCAGTCGCCGGCTCTCAGCTTATCCTGCCAATGGCGCAGCTGACGAAGGACCTGGCCTTTGCCCCGGCGGCCTCGATGCCTTCTGCCGAACCTTTCTCGGGATAGCCGCTGGCATGCAGTGCGGCAACGATCTCCGCGCGGTTGTCCGCCTCCATTTCGACGGTTACCCGGCCGTTTTCGATGTCAACGCTGACGTCTGCAACACCCTCGATTTTTTTCAACCGTTTAACGATCGTGTTGGCACAGCCGCCGCACTTGATGTTTTCCACTTCAATAATATGTGTCATGGGTTATCCAGGTTATTTCGATGATAGCGCGATTCACGAGAATTCAACCGCATGGATTCCGGTTGCAGGCAAATTCCAGTACCTGACCGTAGCTGATGCCGGCATCGTTGACCGGTATTTCGACCGGTATATTCACCGTAAAGCCATCGGCGGCGAGCAACCTGACGGCCTGACCGGTCAGCAGGCGGTTCTGGAATACACCGCCGCACAGACCGATGTGCGATACACCATCAGTTGTGCGCATTGCCCGCGCCTGCGCGAGCAGGCTGCCGGCCAGCGAGGCATGCAAACAGCCGGCACGCTCCGCGCTACTGCGCCGGTCGTCCATGAGGACCTGCAGCAGCGGTTCCCAGTCGCTGCGCAGCACGCCGGTTGCGTCTGCCGAGAGCGGCATATCCACGGCATCGATATGATCCACCGCCGCAGCCTCCAGCAGCATCGGACCCTGTCCCTCGAAACTGGCGTGGGTGCACAGTCCGGTGAGTGCGGCCGCCGCGTCGAACAGCCGGCCGGCGGCACTGCTTTGCGGTGTGTTCAGGCGGCGCTGCCACGCCTGGTGCAGTATGCCGGCAGCAGCGGGCAGTCCCGGCCAGTCCTGGCCGGCTTCCCAGCACAGGGCCGCGGCACTGCGCCAGGGCTCGCGGCCTGCACGCTCGCCGCCGGGCAGATGGAACGGGCGCAGGCTGGCAACGCGTTGCCAGTGGCCGGGTGAACCGAGCAACGCCTCGCCGCCCCACAGGGTGCCGTCTGCACCATGGCCGGTACCGTCCCAGGCGAACACCAGCTGCGGTGTGTCCGCCAGGCTGTAATCAAAAGCCGTCGCGGCATGTGCGTGGTGATGCAGGACCGCGTGGACCGGCAGTCCGCTGTTGTTTGCCCAGTGCGTCGAGGCATAGCCGGGGTGGGCGTCGCAGATAACGGCCGTGGCCGTCATACCGTACAGTGATTGCAGGTCCGCGATGGTCTGTTCGAACACGGCCCGGCTGCGCGAATTGTCGAGATCGCCGATATGCGGCGAAATAACGACACGATTGTCCCAGGCCAGTGCCACGGTATTCTTCATGTGCCCGCCGGCGGCGATGACCGGCTGCTCCAGCATCAACGGCAATTCCAGTTCCAGCGGGGCAATGCCGCGCCCGGTTCGCAGCGGCCGCGCCCGGTCATGGATGATGCGGTAGACCGGGTCATCGGCAGGGCGTGCAATCGGTCGATTGTGGTGCAGGTACGCATCGACGACGTGGTCCAGCCGCTGTGCGACGCTGCTGTTATCGGTCAGGACCGGTTCGCCGCTGATATTGCCCGAGGTGGCGACCAGCGGATGACCCAGATCGTTCAGCAGCAAATGATGCAGCGGCGAGTAAGGCAGCATGATGCCGATCTCATTCAGGCCGGGAGCGACCTGCGGCGAGATATCGCTGCCGGCTTGCCGGTTCACCAGCACGATCGGTCGCTGTGGCGACAGCAGCAGGTCTGCCTGGTCGCGCGACAGGCACATACTGCGTGTGATACAGGCCAGTGGCTTGTCTGCCGGCGCGGGAAACATGACGGCCAGTGGCTTGTGCGGGCGCTGCTTGTGCAAGCGCAGTCGCTCGATGGCCTCATCATTACGCGCGTCACACATGATGTGATAGCCGCCGATACCCTTGACTGCGACGATGCGCCCGGCCACCAGTGCATCGATGCAGGCGCGCAGGGCAGCCTCGTTGCCGGCGATCGTTGCATCACCCTGCACGAATTCCAGTCCGGGGCCGCACTCCGGGCAACCGACCGGCTCTGCATGGAAACGCCGGTTGGCGGGATCTGTATATTCGCTGCGGCAGGCAGGGCACAGCGGAAAACCGCTCATGGTGGTGTTCACACGGTCGTAAGGCAGGCTGCGTATCAGGGTGTAGCGCGGCCCGCAGTTGGTGCAGTTGATAAACGGATAGCGATAGCGCCGGTCCTGCGGGTCCTGCAATTCGGCCAGGCAGTCCGTGCAGGTGTACAGGTCCGGCGGGACGTAGACCTGGACTGCACCGTCCGCGTCGCTGCTGCGAATCCGGAAGTCCTCGATGTGCACGGGGTCGACCGGGGTGCAGCGGTCCAGACGCGGCCTTGCCAGCGGCGGTGCCTGCTGCAGGAGTTCACGGGTAAAGGTGCACAGTTTGCCCGGCTCCCCCTGGATATGGACCTCCACGCTGCCGGTACGGTTGCGTACCCAGCCTGCAAGCTGGTGGCTGCAGGCGAGCTGATGTACGAACGGGCGAAAGCCGACACCCTGCACGCGCCCGGAAACCAGCAGCTGGAGTGCACCGGTCTGTTGTTCCGTCTCGGTTCCGGTTGGCGCCGGCATCGGCTTCAGGTACTGGCTTGCGGCTGTTCTTTTCCGGCGACCCGCTCACGCATGCCGCCGGACCACCAGATACGGCAGGCACCCTCGTCGGAGACCATGCAGGGGCCGATCGGATGGCGCGGATTGCAGGCGACACCGAACAGCCGGCATTCATTGGGATAGATCTTTCCCAGCACCACTTTTGCACAATCGCAACCCGGTGGCATCTCGCCGGCGCGCTTGCGCGCATCGTCGGCATAGGAACTGAAGGCAGCGCGGGCGTCGTGTGCACGATAGGCCGTATTCAGGGCGAAGCCCGAATCCGGTATCACGCCCACGCCGCGCCAGTTGGCGTCCGTGACATCCATGGCCGTCTGCAGGTATTCACGCGCGGTGGTGTTGCCGCCGGGCTTCACCAGTTCCGCATAGCAGTTGTCCAGAAAGCACCGGCCTTCGATTAACTGGCGCAGTGTCGAGTACATCGCGGCCAGCAGGCTTTCCGGATTGAAGCCGGCCACCGCGGCAGGGATCCCGTGTTGCCTGACGACGAATTCCCATTCTTCCGGTCCCATGATCGTCGCGACATGCCCGGGCGCGACCAGCGCGTCGAATCCGGGCGTGTCGGAATCGAGCAGCAGTGCGACGGCCGGCCACGTCAGTCGTCCGGACAGCAGGACCAGCAGGTTGTCCGGTACGCCTTCCACCAGCAGGGCCGCCGTGGGCGCGGTAGTGGTTTCGAAGCCGGCGGCAAAAAAGATGACCGGTTTGTCCGGATTGTCGCGTGCGATATCGGCTGCCTGCGTGGGCGAGGCGATCGGGCGCACATCGGCGCCGCGCGCGCGCGCGGCCTCCAGCGAACGCGCCTCGCAACGCTTTACGTTGACCGGCACGCGCAGCATGTCGCCAAAGGCGACCAGGATTATGTCTTCGTTGAGCGCCAGCTGGATGGCCTCGAATATGTCTTCTTCGGGGCAGATACAGACCGGGCAGCCGGGACCCGGAATAAGCTCGATGTTGTCCGGCAAGGCGCGGCGCAGGCCGGCCATGGTAATGGAGCGTTCATGTC
>JABDRC010000109.1 GCA_013041945.1 Halobacteria archaeon | reverse complement strand
CGCTCAAGCCCGGCTTGTACTGTTCGCGGGCAATGCGGATCTTGCGGTTGCTGGCCTCGAGTTTTGCCGTCTCGAGAAGGACAAGCGGGTGTTTCGGGAGTGCCGCCTCGATCGCAGTCCTGGCGGGGAGGGCGGGTAATTCCGGGAAATCCCCGGACAGCGGCAAGGATGCGGCATCACCAATCCATTTCATGAGTGCCGCACGTCCCTTGTCGGCCTCGTTGCGGATGCGTGTGGTGCGGTCATCCAGCCTCGAGAGTTCCAGTGATGCGCGGAGCACATCCTGCTGGCTGACACGGCCGGTTGCATAATGTGCCCGGGTAATATCGACCAGCTGCGCAAACAGCCCGCGGGTCTCGTTGATGACCTGCACCGCCTGCAACTGGTAGTAGAGTTCCAGAAAGCTGCTGCGTACATTCCGCACCAGCTTGCGACGCATCGCCTCGGTGTTGGCCTGCCCGGATTTTGCCATCCATTCGGTCTGCTGCTGTTTGTACCGCAGGGTATCTCCGCGCGGAAAGGCCTGCATGATGCCCAGCCGCAACTGGGTCGTCGGCTCCCGGCTGACATCGAAATCATCGAGCGGCAGGTTGTACAGACCCGTTCTCAGTTGCGGATCGGGCAGCTGTCCGTCTGCAACTGCCATATCCTGCATTGCCAGGGTGCGGGCCTGCAGTGCGCCGATAGCCGGGTCATCGGCCAGTGCCAGCTGCTCGGCCCCGCCCAGTGTCAGTGCAGGCTGCGCAGTGGCAGTTGAAATTGTCAGCACAGCAAGTGCCAGCGTAAAGGCCGACTGCCTGGTGACAAATACAGACAGACTGCCAGCCGCGGTGCGGACCGGTTCGAATAGCCATGCAGTTCCAGAACTGCAAGGCGGCCGGATACTCTTCCGGAAGTAAAACATGGTAACTCTCCATAGCCATGGAACAGGATGTCATCACGCAGGATCACGGCAGCCTGTAACGGCTACCTGCATGCGTAAACGGACAGGGCTATAAAGAGGCGGGTGGTCGCAGGGGAGGAATAACGGTGCGGTGCGGAAACGAGGCCGGAAACGGCACGCTCAGGGGTGAGTCGTGTAAAGGCCGGGAGACCGTGATGATATTGGCGAGGCTGACCACGCTGTGCGCGCAGGCGCTGCAGTTGCCGTCACAGCAGTCACCATCACAATCATGATCACATTGATGATCACTGCCGGAGGACGTATCGGGGTGGTGCGTACCGGCCTGCATGGCATTTGCAGGCGAGTCCATCTGGTCGCAATGCGGCGCAATGTCGGCAGCGGCCGGTGTCGCAAAGGCCCATGCGCCGCGCAGGGGGGTAATCACCAGTGCGAGGATCATGAATACCAGCAGCAGCTTGTTGGTTTTTATCGACATTGGTACAAGGATAGTCGTGTATCCGCCATTAAATCAAGGCCATAATCAACTGTAACGGCCGGTGTGCTGATGAATTGACACCTGGTCGACCGGCAGGTTCGATGGCGGTAGCGCGTTTTTTTACCAAAGCAGGCGGGGCTTGCCGGGTCTGTACTAGACTTGTGGCAACGGGACAATCCGGGTGGATGATGGATGACTGGGCGATAAAACCTGCGGCGGAGCAGAACAGCGCAGCTGATAGCGGGCGCCAGTCAGGTGACAGTCTCAGCATGCACGCGGATGTGCCGGTGTGGTGCGACTGCTGCTCCTGCGAGGCCGAACCCTACTGGGTCGAGGCGCTTGGTAAGCCGGATGATGATGAAGCGCCGGAGTCCTGAATCGTAGGAGCGCCTTGCAGGCGCGATAAATATCAAGCACCTTATAATCGCACTACCTGTACATTTGTCATTCCCGCCTGCGCGGGAATGACGAGTTATATTTTTACGTTGCATGAATAGTCATGTACTTTGTACGTGCAATTAAACAACTATCCTGGCTAATTAGTAGCATCAGCAAGATCGAGGAACTGCAGACAGTCCGGCGTCAGCCATTCACGCGCCTTCGCCAGGATACGCGCTTCCTGTTCAGCGGATAATTTCGCCTTGTGATCACCGACCGCACCCTTGCGGATGAAGCCGCCGGGTTTGAAGACGGGTTCGTCCGAGGACAGTTGCCGGGTAAATTTGTCTGCATGTTGCTTCATCCAGTCGAAGGATGAGTATTCAATTGCCGCTGCGCGTTGTGCCTGGTTAATATCCCGGCCCAGGAATTTAATGATGCGGTCGATGGCGCCGGGCAGGTCCCGCTTCATGTCTTCAAAACGCAGCCACAGCAGGTTGTTGCGTTCGCGTTGCGGCCACCAGCCGGCTACGTTGCGGTACCAGGACGCCTGCATCAGCCAGTCCTCGAAGAATGTCTCGAAGTCACGGTACTGTTCCAGTCCCGCCTGCCGGCGTGCGGTATCGGTCATGTCCATGACATGATGATAAAAGCTGACGCAGCAGTCGCGCGGATCGCGTGAGGACAGGATAATGCGCGCGGTGTCGACACCGGGTGTCTGCTCAAAGGTGCAATGCGTCTTGAAAATACGCGGATCTGCCAGGGCTTCGAAACCGTTCAGTATTTCACTCACCGTCTTGCCGGGACGCGGCAGCTCCAGCCACGGCACGACCGCATCGATCGAGTAAAAGTCCGGGTCACCGCCGCTGCGCAACTGGTGCAGTATCTGCTGCATCCAGGTCGTGCCGGCCTTCGGCGCCGTGGTGATCAGGACATCGGTCGGCCGGGCGCTGAAACCGGCCAGGATGGCGGGATCATGCGTTGGTCCCGGCGTGCCCCATTTGGGGTCCGGCACGGTCTGCTACCAGCCCTTGAAGAACGAGCCGTCGGCGAAGTCCCAGAGCAGGTAAAGGTAGCCGCGTACATCCCAGGACTGGTCGCTCAGCGGGATTTCCGCACCGAGGTTCAGCGCCACGTGGCCGCCACGCGTCAGTCCGAAGCGCGCCTGCGGCAGCACCGACCACTTCACGCGGTCAGTGCCGTTGTTGTCGAACGGTACGCTGGCAACGACTTCCAGCCCGGGAAACACGCCACGCGGAAACTCGGAGCGCATCCAGTGCACCACACCGGCAAACTCGGCTTCACCGTCGGAGGCCTGGTCGAACGGCAGCTTCAAACGTGCACTGCCCTGGGCAAGAAAATCGTCGGACAGGGCACGTGCACCCATTAGCATGGGAATCAGAACATCGGATTCCGAGCGGTCGTGGATCGGAAAGGCGGTGATGAGGCCGGCCGAAATCATGTACTGTTTTTCCATGTCCCAGCCCAGTACGTACTTGAAGCCCAGTTCGGCCTCGTCGATAACATCGTGTCCGCCCTCGGACTTGTGGGCGATCTCGACAATGCCCTGCCAGCGTTTGCCGAAGCGTTTTTCCAGTTCGAGCACATTCCTGACAGAATCATCACCGTCCTGTCCGGTGACGCGCAGCTTCCACACGACCTCGTCTTCCGGAAAGGCCTTCTTGGTACGAATCGCCAGGGGATAATTGAATTCGCCCGGCGGATAATCGCGCGTATCGGCCAGCGACTTGGCATGCCGTACCACGGCGTCGATCTCGGCCTGGCTCAGTACACCGCCGAAGGCCGGCATCTGTGCGGACAGGCCTATGGCGGGACCGCCGTGTTCGACCACCAGCCGCCAGTCTGCTTCGGGTTCGCGGCTGTTGAACAGGGCATCGGCAAAATTGGCCGGCAGTGCGTCGAAACCGGCCAGTGCCGGGTTGGCCGGGTCCGCGGCACCGTTTGTGCCGTGGCAGGCGGCACAGTGCGTGGCGTATATGCGGGCGCCGTCAGGTTCGGCCTGTACCTGGGCAGACAGGAGAAAACCGGTCAGCAGGGCTAAAAATGAAATGTATCGTACTGGCATGAGAATACAGGAAGCGTCATCAGGGGGCGCACATGCTGCCCGATACGGTCGGTCCTGTAAAGTGCTTTGCGGCAAATCAATTGTCTGTGAATAGGGAATTACGATATCTGTCTTGTGCGGCCTGACGGATCTGGCATGGCGCGGGACATGCTGTGCCGTGACAGCCATCCGTGTTGCGGATGAACGGGGCGGGGCAAAGTGCCCCGCCACCGGTAGTGCAGGACTAGTCGTCTTCGTGACGGACTTGTCTGATTTTTATTTTCGCAACCGGATTATGCCAGTCATGTGTATAGGCGGGCAGATCGCCGATGCCATGTATGCCGGAGTGGATATACACATAGCCCTCGCCGGACTCCTCATTGAAACCCTCGCCGCTGCAGATAAAGGGCGGGCCCGGGATGCTGACACACAGCTCGTCATTGGTTTCAGAGCCGGCATCATAGGCAGGCGACATACGTGTCTTGCTGCGGTGAAGACGCGGCCCCCGCACACCGTTGACGGCAAAGAAGGCATCATTGCTCGGCACCAGCATGGCCGCCGCGCTGACATAACCGTTACGGGAGTTCGTCCTGACATATACCGTAACCGATTCCCCGGGCGGCAACACGTTGTCTGTCGTCACTACATCAAGTGCACCGTCATCGAGCAGCTTTTCACTCAACGGCATGGTGTCGCCTCCTTCGGCCAGCATCGCCAGCTCCCGGCTGGCGGGTGCTCCCTCGCTGAAGAGTTTTACACGGTGGCCATGAGAGGCGACCATGATGGGCGTAAAGATTTCGCCTTTGGTGATGTTGGTAATTGTGACTGCGAAGGCCCTGTCACTGCCGCTCGCAAGCAGGTTTGGTGCGTATATGACTGGCAGTGCAACCAGTAGCGCACTGATTATTTGTTTGCAGTGTTTCATTGCATGATCTCCTGTGTTCACTGTGACTGTTGTATCCGTCAGCCGGACAGCAGCAGATTAGTGAAAGGGGATCACGGGCGGGTCACGGAAACATCACAAAAGTGTCACGCAGTGGTTAAGAAGTGGCGCAGCCCTCAGGCAGACACCGCGGTTATGCTGAACGAGAATTCAGTACCTTTCCCTTCCTCGCTCGATACCTCGATATGACTGCCATGCAGTTCGACAATGCGCCGTGCAATGGCGAGCCCCAGGCCGGCATGCTGGCCATTGTCCGGCGGGCTGCTGTCGGCGCGATAAAAACGGTCGAAGACATGTTCAAGCTTGTCTTCCGGTAT